>CABYSP010000007.1 GCA_902521675.1 uncultured Pelagibacteraceae bacterium | reverse complement strand
AGCACTGTTTATTAGAAGTAATTATACAGAGATGTTAAATATTTTACAGGCAAATATAATGAATAAATTAACAAATAAAAAATACAAAAAATTAGATAAAAAATTTCTTGATGATGCTTTAATGACATCTATCGCAGGCATATCTGCTGCAATGAAAAATACTGGATAAATGTTTGAATATTTAATTGCTTTTGGAGCAGGACTTATAAGTTTTTTATCTCCATGTGTTCTACCTTTAATACCCGGATATATTTCTTATATCTCTGGTCAATCCTTACAAGAAATACTAAATAAAAAAGAAATAAACTTTTTTCCATTAATTTTATTTTGTCTTGGGTTTTCAACTGTTTTTGTTATTTTAGGAGCATCCGCATCATTTTTAGGTCAGACACTTTTACAAAATTCAGAAATTCTAAGAATTGCAGCTGGAATAATTATTATAATTTTTTCTCTTCAATTAATTGGAATAATTAATATCCCCTACCTAAATTTTGAAAAAAGATTTGATGCTAAAGAATCAAGAAATATTCTTTTTCCGTATGTAATCGGTGTTGCTTTTGGTTTTGGATGGACACCCTGTATTGGTCCAATTTTAGGTTCAATTTTAGCTTTAGCATCTATTGAAGAAACCTTATCAAGAGCAGTAATATTATTAATTTTATATTCATTAGGTCTTGCAATTCCTTTTGTTTTATCAGGATATTTAATTCAAAAATTTTTATTATTTTCAAAGAACTTTAGGAAAAATATTAATTTAATTTCAAAAATTGGTGGAATAATTCTTTTAATTACAGGTATTTTAATATTAACCAATCAATTACAAGCAATTGGATTTTATATAATTGAAATCTTTCCTTTTATGCAAAAATTCGGATAAAAGGTATTAATGAAGATTTATCAAATAGATTCAAGTGCTAGAAAAAAAGGATCAACCTCGCGCGCACTTGCTAAAAAACTTTTAGAGAAAATTAAAAAACCTGGAGATGAGGTGATTTATCGTGATTTAGACGATGAGATGTTTTTTGTAAGTGGACTTACAGAGTCGGGTATGAAAATTGATGAAAAAGATCAGACAGAGCACCACAAAAAAATGTTCGAACTTTCTGATAAATTAGTAAAGGAGTTAAAAGAAAGTGATGTGATTATAATTTCAGCTCCTATTTACAATTATGGTCCTCCCGCAACACTTAAAGCCTGGTCAGATTTAGCAGCTAGGATAGGGGAAACATTTAGATTTAAACCTAATGGGAGACGGGAAGGGTTATTAAAAAATAAACATGCTTATTTAGTAATAACCTCTGGAGGAACAAAATTAAATAGCTCTGAGGATTTCCTAACCCCTTGGTTAAAATTTATTCTTAATTTTTTTGGGATTGAAAAAGTAGATATTATTAGTGCAGATCAAATGGCATTAGATTATGAAAAATCAATAAGTGACGCAGAGGCACAAATAGAAAAATTATTTAAAGATTAAACTTCCTTTTTAAATGTCTAAGTTTTCCCTCTGTACTATCAAAATCAATATAACAACCTTGTAAAAATCTTTCGCCTTCTTTAGTTTCATAAGACGTTCTTCCATGGAGCAACCTATGATTATCCATCATTATTAAGTCTTTTGATTCAAGTTTAAATTCAATTCTATATTTATCTGAATTATACATTTCAGATATTTTTTTCCTTGCTTTATAGTAAAGATCTAATTTTTCTTTTTCTAATATCGGAACATAGTCTAATCTTGGACTAAATCTTACCTGTTTAAAACTTTTATCCTCATTTAATTCAATCAAAGGTGAAATAGTCTCTAAAATAACTTCTTTATCAATAAATCTAAATCTTACTTTTACATCTGTTAATATTTTGTAAAATTCTGGGTAGTCATTTTTCAAATCTTCGGTAACTGTATAGCCATCCACTAATGTTGATAATCCACCTGAAACGTTACTTTCAATACAGTGTAAAAGTTGAATACATGGCACAGGATTTCTATAAGGATTATCCGTATGAGGCGCCAAAGCTAATGATGTATAAGCTAGATCGTTTGGATCAGGTTTAGATTTTACGTCAAAATATTCACCAAAATTTGTTCTTCGAACACTGCCTATAGAATTTGCAAATTCAACAATATAATTTTTAGATGTTGGAATATTTTTTACTATTACAAAACCATATTTGTAAAACGAAACAAGCAGATCATGCATTTCTTTACTTTCATAAAAATTTTCTTGGTATTCAAAATTTTTTATATTTTTTAAAGTTGAGTCCCATTTAGTTTTTTCAATAGATCTAATTACAATATCTTCTTTAGAAAATTCAGAAGCAATTTTATCAATTTCAAGTTTTGAATTAACGCCATCATTAAAATTAACCTCTAGATATTTTTCATCAAGGTTTACTTTATTTATTGAGACATCATTACTTAAGAAAGTAGGATCAAAAAGTCTTTGATGAGTTCCTTTATCTAAATATTCTTCACCATTTACTCTCTCTCTTAGCCAGAATGGGTGAATTTCTTTTTTCTCAGACCCATTATTAAAATAAACCTTATTTTCAATTAGCTCGATTTTCATATTAACAAGCTAAGGATTATTTAAAATTTAACTTTAATCAACATAAATTAAATAGTAAGAGTTCAATGTGAAAAAATTTGATACAAAAAAATATCCAATATATGCAAGCTTTTTAAATCAATTGGCTAAAGATTTAACAAAGTTTTATTACAGCAAATTAGATAAACCATTTAAAATAACTAACAAGCTCAAAGGGAAGGGTTATGACCCAGTAACCACGTCTGATAAAGCATTTGAAAAATTTATAAGATCTAAAATTTCAAAAAAATTCCCAAATCATCAAATTATAGGTGAGGAATATGGTCATAAAAATACGAGAAGCGAATATTCGTGGATAATTGATCCAATTGATGGAACTAGATCATACGTTGTAGGTAATCCTAGTTGGAGCAATCTCATTTCATTAAATTATAATGGAGAACCAATTTTAGGATTAGCAAATTTTCCTAAAATGAGAAAATATTATTTAAATGTAAATAAAAATTCTGCATTTGTATTTGAAAAAAATAAAAAAAGAAAATTAAAAATTAATTCAAAATTAAATTTTAAAAATGCAAAATTAGCAGCTGCATTTCACAATCAATTATCTTTAAAACAGCAATATAAAATTAAAAAATTTATAAAAAGAATGCAGTTTCCTTGTTTTGATGCATTGACTTATTGTCAATTAGCAGAAGGTAGACTTGAAATCGTTGCACAATGTGCAAATAAGATTTGGGATATTCATCCTATAATGCCAATTGTGAGAGCAGCAGGAGCAATAGTAACCACATGGGGCAACAAAAACCCTGTCGTTGGAGGAAATATTATTGTTTCAAATAATAAAGCCAATCATAAAAAGATTTTAAAATTATTAAAACCATTAGCTGAATGATACCGGAAAGAGCACAAGCAATTATTGATTTCTGGTTTAAAGAAACCCCTTCTGAGATGCGTTTCAAAAAAGATGAAAATTTAGATAAAAAAATTAAAGATAATTTTTTAAAAGATTATGAACTTGCTTGTCAAAATGAATATGATGATTGGCAAGATAATCCTATGAGTTGTCTGGCGTTAGTAATTTTATTTGATCAGTTTTCAAGAAATATGTTTAGAAATGACAAAAAAGCTTTTATTCAAGATCAAAAAACTAGATTGATTGTAAACGATGCAGTTTATTCAGGTTATTTAGAGGTTATGAATGTAAATCAAAGATTATTTATGTTGTTACCTTTAATTCATAGTGAGGAAATTAGTGATCATGAAATGGCTTATTACTTACTAAACAAATATTTAAGAGAACACGAAGGATACAATGAAATAAAAAAATTTTGGCAGGATCATACAAAAGTAATTAGACAATTTCATAGATATCCTCATAGAAATGAAATTTTAGGAAGAGAACCTACTGAAGAAGAAATAGAATTCTTAAAAGGTCCAAATTCTTCTTGGTGAAATGAATTTAGAATTTATTTTTAAAGTTATAGACAAAGATGAGTGGCAAAATGCCAAACAATCTGGAACCTATGGCGGGTCAGAAAAAGATCTTAAAGATGGATATATTCACTTTTCAGAAGAGGATCAGGTAGAGGAAACTTTAAATAAACATTACCCCAAAAAAGAAAATCTAGTCTTATTAAGAGTAAATGCTTTTAAGCTTGAACATTTGTTATGGGAACAAGCATCGAATGGTGATATGTATCCCCATTTATATTCACCTTTAGACACTAGCACAGTTGTTAATGAATATGAGTTACCGTTAAATGAAGATGGAAGTCATGTACTTCCAGAGATTTTAAAAAAATATCAGTTTAGCCGTCCAAGATAATTAACCATTATTACACCAATAATAATTAAGATAATTCCAACTATTCCATATAGATTGGGTACTTGATTTAATTTTAATACAGCAAAAAGCACAACTCCAGTTACTGTCAGTCCGCTATATGTTGCGTACGCAAAACCTACAGGGAGAGCATGCATTGCTTTTGCAATTGAAAACATAGTAATACACATGAATAAAATACATAAAACAGAGGGGGTTAGTTTTGTAAATCCCTCAGAAATTTTGGCTAAGCTATTAGATGCAATTCCAAAAGAAATACCTAAAGCTAAAAATAAATATCCAAAAAGTGGTTTCATAATTAATCTTTAGATGCAATTTTGTCCGCAAATGGTCTTAAAATGGGAGCCATTGTAAAAGCTGCTATCAAAGCGACAGGAAATGCAAAAATCCATGAATAAAACCATCTACCCAGAAACCCTTCACCAATGCCTGTATTAACAGCAACCACAATTCCACACATAATTACACTCATACTAAAAGACATTAAAATAACAAACAGAGGTTGAGCATATTTTTTTTTAAGCATATTTAGTTATTTCCAAGTAAGTTAACCATTAGTACACCAATTATAATGAACGCTAAACCAATTAATGAATATAAGCTAGGTACTTGATTAAATCTTATTACTCCAACAACCACTGTTGCAATTATCGTTAGTCCTGCAAATGAAGCATAAGTAATTCCCATAGGAATATTTTTCATTACTAATGAAAGTGCATACATACACAATACAATTGTAATTGCTGTAATTATACTTGGAATAAGAAGTGTAAAACCCTCTGCACTTTTTGCAAAACTGTTTGAAGTTACACCCAAAAAAACTGCAACACCTAAAAATAAATATGAACTAACAAGACTCATAAAACGACTTTAAATGAATTTTAAGAGAATATATAGAATTATTTAAGAGACCATTTAATAGCATCTTCCATTCGGTCATCTCCCCAGAAGACTTCATTTTTCACTATAAAAGATGGACTACCAAAAATTTTATTTTTACGAGCTGAATTTGTGTTCTCGTTATATTTTGTCTCTATATTTTCAGAATTTGCTTCGGATATGATTTCATTTTTATTCAAATTTAATTCAGCACAAACCTCAGAAATGCTAGGTTCAATGGCAGGTTCTTTGCCTTCTTGGAACCATTTTTTATAAGTTTGCATCACAAATTTTTCTCCCCAACCTTTGTCAAAACCTAAGATTGCTATTTGATTCGCTAAATCGAATTCAGATAAAGGGTAGGGAACTGGTGTTTTAGCAAAAAAACCATAACCTTCAGCTCTTCTTTCGATATCTCTCCACATATAATTAACTTTATTCATTTTATCTTTTGGAAATGGAATATTATTCATTTCCTTCATAATTGCTCTAACTGAAAAGGGTTTCCAATTAAATTTTACTTGATGTTGTTTTTCAACATCAAGTATTCTGGTTACAGACAGATAGGTGTAAGTACTCCCTATCGAAAAATAAAAATCAATCACTCACTTACTTTGGCATAGGTGTAGCACCAGTCTCTAAACTAACAATTTTTCCATTATCATATTTATAAACTGCCATTACAGCTTCTACATTTCCATCATCAAAAGTAACAAATGAATGATGAACACCAACTTCGTCATTTTCATAAACAACTCTTACTTTATCTTGATTTATGTCACCGCTCATTGCCCATTTGATAACATCACTTTTGCCTAAAACATTTCCTGACTTATGCATTGTGAATTTAAAATCATCATGCAAAAGATCATTCATCACTGCTTCATCCTTATTTTTTATTGCAGCACTATATTTCTCTAATATAGACATGTTATTCCTTTCTATTTAACCTTAGTTAAATCATATATTGAGTAACTGTCTAACACTTCATCCATTATTGGCTTTGATACCGCGGTACCTTCTATAAACTTATGAAGTGCAGCTTCATCAATACAAAATATTTTAAACATTACAGTACTTTTATCCGGAGTTACAGTTCCAATTGTTTTTTCAACCACAGCAACTTTAGCCCTTTCAGCAAGTCCTTCAGGAGATTGCATAAATCCCATGAATTTCTCAAAAGTACCTTCTTTTAACTTTGCTACCACTAGCATTTCTTTTTCCATTTTTTCCTCCTATTTTATTATCCTGAAAAATTTTCCATGAAGTCTCCATCCATGGGAGTGATTTTTGCAGAATCTAAATCAACTCCAGCTGCAGCTCTTGCAGCGTGAAGTTCTTTATCATTTTTAAATGCCTCAAACCCCTCCAAAGTTGCATATTTTACAATTACTGTAAATTTTGAAGCATCTTCTTTTGATACACCAGCAAAAATAATGGTTGCACCAAATCCTTTAATTTTTTCAGCATTATCTTTAACCATATCCCTCCATGCTGAAAACGATTTTATATTCTCCTCTATTTTTATAATCATATGTTTCCTTTAATAAGTATATTCACCACTCATTTGATTCATTGAGTGTGCCATACCAGCTTTACCTCTTATATTTTGTCGACTTGAATTACCACTTCCTGAAATTTTTTCATATTTTCCTGTTCCACCAATAATAACAAAACTACCTGTTCCACCTTGGCCACCAGTTCCTTTACCTTTGTAATTAATGAAAACCTTTTCACCATCCATTAGATAAAAAGTACACATACCTGTTTCATCATCAAACTTTCCAGATACTAATGTTAGTCCACCAATACAATGCATAGTAGATTTATCAAAAATACTTCCAGGTTCTTTATCCATCAGTCCAGCATTTCCGTCGTAAGTAATACTCATGTTTCCATTTCCAGCATCCATCGCATTTAATGACCATGATCCTGCTCCTGCAGCATTAAATTTTCCTGATTCTGCTAATGAGTAATTTGAAATCGTTAAAAAAATTATTAAAAATAAAATTTTTTTCATTTTTACCTCCTTTAAATTGTTTAATTTAATCTAATATTGTTACATTATTGTGAAGGAGTCACTCGTGTTTATAGCGCGCGACAGTTATGCAATTTCAGAGCATAAAAAATGTTGATTATGCTGTTTTATTTAATTTAAATATTTGATAGTAATTATCTATGATCGAAAAATTTAATGGAATTGTTTATCTAATAATTTTTATTGTTCATTTCCTTGTTTACGCTGTTTATGCTTTTAGAGCTATAGTTGGAACAAAGAGTTTCATGGATCAATATAACATCGATCATTCGGCAGCTGTAATTACAAGATTTTTTGGGGCCCCTTTTGTTGGGTCTTTCTTAATGGCTATTTATATTATGTTTGTTAGAGATGGTGGAGTAAATGGAACTTGGGCGTTCTTTAATTTATTATTTGTTCAAAATTTAATGTACTTAATATTCGGTATTTATACCATTTACATAAATAAACTTGGTCACACTGTAAAGACTAACAGTGAAGGTGTAATAGCTGCTGGAGTACTTACAATTTTAAGTGCTATTCTTACTTACGGATTAGCTGATAAAATTTATATTTAAAACCAATTAGGTATCGGCAAACCTTTTTCTTCTAAAAATTTTTTATTAAACATTTTAGTTGCGTATTTGTCACTTCTATCACAAAGAATAGTTACTATAGTTTTTCCTGGCCCTAACTCTTTTCCCATTCTAATTGCTCCTGCAATATTTATCCCACAGCTTGTGCCCAGGCTTAAACCTTCGTTTTGAATTAAATCATATAGAATTGGCAGAGCCTCATGGTCATCAATGGAGTATGCGTCATCTATTTTGGCGTCACCAAAGTTAGCTGTTACTCTACTTGAACCAATTCCTTCAGTAATTGAACCACCTTCTGACTTAAGTTCGCCATTTTTTATATAATTATAAAGAGCTGAACCTTTTGGATCAGATAGGTAAATTTTTATATCTTTGTTCTTTTCTTTAAGAGCATTGCTGACACCTGAAATTGTACCTCCAGTGCCTGAAGAACAAACAAAACCATCTATTTTACCATCAGTTTGTTTCCAGATTTCTTGACCTGTGCCTTCATAATGTCCTTTGGCATTTGCAGTATTATCGAATTGGTTAGCCCAAATCACTCCATTATTATTTGTAGGTCTTAGTTCATCTGCAAGTCTAGCTGCTACTTTTACAAAATTGTTGTCATCTTTATAAGGCTTAGGTGGAACTAATCTTAATTCAGCTCCAAGGTTTCTAAGTAAATCTTTTTTCTCTTGTGTTTGATTGTCATTCATTACAATAATTGTTTTATAACCAAGAGAGTTTCCTAAAAGACCCAAACCAATTCCTGTATTACCAGCTGTTCCCTCAACAACAGTTCCACCTTTTGAAATTAATTTTTTTTGTTGGGCATCTTTAATTAAAGCAAGTGCAGCTCTATCTTTTACAGATCCTCCTGGGTTTAAAAATTCTGCTTTTCCATAAATGTTACACCCAGTAATTTCAGAGGCTGCTCTGAGTTTAATTAATGGAGTATTTCCTATTCCAGAAATAAAATCGTTTTGGGTATTATTCATTATCTGATTTTTTATCACTATCAGACGTAATTCCATAAGGTTTAAATTCACTATCTGCTATTCCAACACTTCTTGCAGGAATTCCAACCATTACAGCATTTTCTGGTACATCTTTTGTAATGACTGCATTTGCTCCAATTCTAGCACCTTTGCCAACTACCACAGGACCTAATACTTGTGCTCCTGAGCCAATAACCACATCTTCTTTTATAGTAGGATGTCTTTTCATATTTCGTTGGTCATTTGAATTAATACTTGGAGCAATTCCACCTAACGTAACCATGTGATAAATAGTTACATTATCTCCAATGTCTGAAGTTTCACCAATCACAACACCCATTCCATGATCTATAAATAAATTTTTTCCAATTTTTGCATTAGGATGAATTTCTATTCCAGTTAAGAATCTAGAAAATTGAGAAATGATTCTTGCTATCAAATGAAATTTTGCAGTACTAAAAAAATTTGCTATTCGATGAAAAAAAACTGCTTTAACACCAGGATAAGTTAATATTAAACTTAACTTAGACCTTGCAGCAGGATCTCTATCAATTATGGATTGTAAAAAATCACTCATATTTAATCAGTTTAGTTGCTGTTGATTAAAAAATAATATGCCTTATATAGTACTTAATTGCTTAATTTAAAGAGGTTTAAATGTATAAAAACACCAATTGTTTTCATCTAGCCATCCCGTGTGGAGACTTAGAGATCGCAAAAAAGTTTTACAGTGAAACTTTGGGATGTAGATTAGACAACTCAGCACAAGAGTGGGCAGATGTAGATTTTTGGGGCAATGAATTAACCTTACATAAAAGTGAACATAAATTAGATAATGAGAGACACGATGTAGACATGGGAAATGTTTCAGTTCCTCATTTTGGTGTTCATCTATCAAGAAAAGACTTTGATGCTCTAAAACAAAGATTAAAGGATAGTGGAACCAAGTATTACGACGAACCTTATTTGAGATTTAAAGGAACAAAATACGAGCAAGAAACTTTCTTTGTTAAAGACCCAAACGAAAATATACTAGAAATTAAAACTTTAACAGCAAATCCAGAGTAGTCCAAAACCTTAATGGAATACCTAGTATTAGGCTTCTTTACTGGGATTAGCTTAATCTTAGCTATAGGTGCCCAGAATATTTTTGTTATTGAGCAAGGTTTAAAAAAACAACACATATTTATTGTTTGCTTAATATGTTCAATATCAGATTTGATATTAATTTTTTTGGGTATTTTTCTTTTCCATTATTTTAATCAATATTTTAACTCATTAATTGAATTAATTTTAAATTTATTTTTAATTTTATTTTTACTTCACTTTATTTTTAAAAAAATAAAATCTCATTATTCTGATATTAATTTTAGCACTGAGCCAAATAATATTTCAAAATTAAATATTGTATTTAAAACTTTAGGATTTACATATTTAAATCCACATGTTTATTCTGATACAGTTTTTTTTCTTGGAAATTTTTCAAAAAATTATTTACTTAACCAAAAAATTTTATTTGGGATAGGTGCGTCTATAGCATCATTTTTATTTTTTTTTATATTAGGATATTTATCTAATTATTTATCGAAGTATGCTAATAGTAAAAAAATTTGGAAAGTAATTAATATTTTTATTATATGTTTTATGTCTATTTTAACTTTATTCATTATTAAGGAAATATTATGAGCAATATTTACGTAGATGATTTAGGCGAAGGGTTTCCTTTTGTTTTAGTTCATGGCTATCTAGGCTCATCTGAAATGTGGACTTTTCAAAAAGAATTTTTTTCAAAAGATTATCGTGTGATTACCCCAGCTCTCCCAGGATTTGGAGAAAGTCATAATGTAAAATCTTTAAATTCTATTAATAAAATGGCTAAAGAAATTATAAATTTATTAGATCAAAAAAAGATCGATAAATTCAATTTAATTGGTCATTCAATGGGAGGAATGATTGTTCAAGAAATTACAAAATTGATTGGGGATAGAGTTAATAAATTAATTTGTTTTGCAACAGGATCCATTGGAGATATCCCGGGAAGATTTGAGACTATGGAGGAAACAAGGGAAAAACTTAAAAAAGAAGGTACAGAACTCTCTTTTTCTAGAGTGCCTCTTAAGTGGTTTGTAAAAGGTGATAAGGACAAAAATTATTTCCTTTGTGAAAATGCTGTTAAAAATGTTTCATTAGAAGCTGCTGATAATGCATTACTAGCAATGAAAAATTGGAGAGGTAAAGAAAATTTAAAAAATATAAAAAATGACACCCTTATAATATGGGGCGATAAAGATACTTCATATAATTTTGATCAAGTTGATACACTTAATAAAAACATTAAAAATAGCCGTTTAGAAATATTTAAAGATTGTGCTCATAATGTTCACTTAGAACAGCCTGATCAGTTTAATAATTTGGTAAAAGAATTTATCTCAAAATAATATTTTTATTAAGCTGATAAACTTTTTTATAAGCTCCAATAAATTTTTTTGGAGAATGAAATTTTCCAGGAAAAATTATACATTTTATTTTAGCTCGCCTAGCTGAATTTAAACTTTCTTGAGAATCCTCAATTGCTACACAATCATTAGCTTTAAGCTTAAGTTTTTTAAGTGCTAATAAGTATATATCTGGGTTGGGTTTGTATTTTTTTACTAATTTTGCATTCCCTATAAAGTTAAAATCTCTTTTATTTATTGAATTTCTTAAACAATATAAGATTGCATTTATATTGTTTGAAGATGTAGATGAAACAAATGCAATTTTAATATTTTCTTTTTTGCATAAAGAAATTAAATTTTTAACACCTGGTCTTAATTTAAGATGATTTTTTTTTAGATAATTATTAAATAATTTAGTCTTTAAATTTCTTAAATATACTGAATTAACTTCAATTTTTTTCTTTTTGGCATATCTTGATATTCTATCTTTGCCACCTGATTTGCTTAATAAATTTTGATACTCAAGTTTGGTCCAATTCCAATCGAGTCCATATTGTTTGAATGCTTTATTGAATGACTTTCTCTGAATTTCTGAAGTTTCAACAATAGATCCAATAGAACCAAAAAGTAAAGCTTTGTAATATTTCAACCTTTTACAGCTCCAGCAGTTAAACCACTAATAACCTGTCTTTGAAAAAACATCACCAACATAAATAGAGGAGCTGTTGCTGAGACTACTGCAGAAACTGCCCACATTAAATTACCTTCATGTTGATTTGTTCCTAAATAACTTTGAATTTTTGGAACCATTGTATGATTTTCCTGGTTTAAAAGTAATGCGGTTACTGTAAAATCATTGTAAGCAAGCATTAAACTAAATAATCCCGCAGTAATTACACCTGGCCACATCACTGGCATGATAATATGTCTAAATGCTTGAAAGTATGAACATCCATCTATTAAAGCACTTTCGTCAAGTTCTTTAGGTACCGTTTTAAAAAATGAATATAGTAACCATAAAGTAAATGGTTGATTAATTGCTACTAATACAACTATAGTCGTGGGAAGAATACCCCAGATTTGTAATTGAAAAAATGGAAATAAGTATCCGGATACTAAAGTGATGTGAGGCATTGCTCTAAATATTAATGCTGCAATTAATATCCAAAATGCATATCTTTCAGTTGATCTTGAAAGCGCATATGCACCAAGTGTTCCTAAAAACAAAGAAATACTAACGACAAATACAGTTACAATTATTGTATTTTTTGAAGCTTTCCAAAATTCTCCTTCGGTCCAAGCTTGGGTATATGCGTCTGTGGTAAATTTTCCACCTGTTTCAATTAAAGTGTTAAAAGCAGAAATTGCATACCACCAATCTGATCTTGAAAAAAAATCAGCTCTAACTTTAAACGATCCCCAAAAAGTCCAAATGAAAGGAAAGCAAGCAATTAGAAGCCAAACAATAATAAAAATTGTATTGAAAGTTTTTAAACTTGTTGATTTTTTATCTAAACCATAATCCATAATTATCTCGCTGTCTTAAATTCTTTCCATGTTCTAATTAAAACTGGTGCTAATAAAATTGCTATACCAACAATTGTCATCATTGAGGTTGCTGCAGCAGATCCAAATAATATTACTTCCTCATTGACCAAATTGTCATATATTAACCATGATAATGATTGAGCACTGCCTTCAGCACTAAAGCCAATTATTGGCTCAAAAACTCTAAAGTTATCCATTAATGAAATCAAAGCTACAAAAGTAACTACAGGATAAATATGTGGTAAAACTATATGTTTAATTCTTTGAAACCTTGATGCACCATCAATAATTGCAGCTTCTACGGGTTCTTGTGGAACTGTTTGAAGAGCTGCATAAAATACTACAAATGCAAAAGGGGAATGATGCCAAATTCCATATATAATAATAGTTATCCATGTTAATGTTTTAGACGATTTAAGTGATAAATACGGATCATTCATTAAATTTTGAATATTAGCTCCAATAATTCCTTGAGAATCTATCATCCAAAATAATACAAGAGACCCTACTAGAGGCGTAACAATCATCGGCAATATTGTACCAAAAATTAGGGGACCCCTAATTTTTCTTGCAACAGCATTTAAACTTAAAGCAATAATAAATCCTAATAAAAGAACATTAGGTGTAACAAATAGACAATAGGTCAGGGTAAATATTAATGCCTTATAAAATGGTAGATTAGTTACTTGATCTACGAAAGCACCAAAGTTGTCAGTTTCATTCCAAAATTTTTTAATTTCATCAATAGCAAGATGGTTTCTGTCTATATAGGTTCCAAAACCATTAAATTTACCAAGTGGCTTGGCCTCTCTTAATTTTGTTGTTAACTCGTTATCAACTACAATTGAAACAGTACAACCAAAGGGATCACATTTTTTAACTTCTTTAACTACTTGGTCATGTTGAGCATAAAAAGATTGAATTCCTGTAGAGATAATTGGTAGCCCAATAAACAGGATCATTGCTAAACCTGTTGGTAAAAAAAACCAAAAAAAAGTTTTATTAGGCATTAAATTTTGAATAAGTGGGGAATAAATCCCCACTTAAAAGTTTTAGATTTTATAGAAAGCCTTGTTCTTTGGCTTTACTAATGTAAGCAGCCTCAACATCTTTCAATGCTTGTTCTGCAGACTCTTTTCCTTGTAAAAATTCAACAATTTCACTTCCTAATGCACCATGCATTAAACCCATTTGTGGTAACATTGGATATGGTTTTGCCCCCATTTTTACAGCTTCAATTACACCAATAGATTTAGGTCCTGGTACAAATCCCTCAACTAACCAAACAGCTTGATCAGCAGCGTCAGCAACCATTTTCTTATTTGATGCAGCATGAGCTAAAGCTCTAAATGTTGCTTCTGCATCTGCATCAGATCTATTTTTAGCAAGCGTAAAACCATCCCACCATAATGTAGCTGCTGGAATATTTCCACCACCTACTGTAGCTGGTCCAGTTAATTTTGTTGCTTTAGTTATATTAGGATCTCCTTCATCATCTAAAAGAGTACCTGATCTTGAAGCCCATAATGTCATCAATGCAACATTGCCTGACTCCCATTCAACTTTAATTGCTTCACTATCATGAGTTAAGTAATCAGGATTACTTAGTTCAGATAATTTTTTAAGCATATTTAAAGTAGCAACACCTTTTGCATTGTTAATGTTAGGTTGTGCACCTCCGGCTTTAAAGAATTCACCACCATGACCAATAAACATGTTTACAAACTCTTCTGCTAAATTCCAACCTGCTTTATACGCAGCAGCATAAGGATATTGCATTTTACCTGACGCTCTAATTTTTTCAGATGCAGCAACTACTTCTTCGTATGTTTTTGGAACAGCTATACCAAGATCTTTTAAAACATCTTCTCTGTAGTATAAGTGTTGTGTATTAGCCATAAATGCTACAGCCATTACTTTTCCATCAATAGTAATTAATTGTGAGCTTTGTATTCCTTTACCATATTTTTTAACCAGATCGTCTAATGGTCTAATTAAATCTTGGTTCATTAAAGGAACAATTGAACTATTAGCAGCGATCCTAGCTGAAAACTCAGAAGGATTTGCAGTTAGTGCTGGCACTGCGATTTTATTATGCTCAGATGAGTGAGTCACTTTAAAATCAGCACTTCCTTTACATTGTTTAGAAGTTTCAACGAAAGTTCTTAATGCAGGAAAATCATTAGCCAAAATATTTATTGAACCACTTTTGATGTTACAATCTGCAAAAGCAGAAGTTCCAAATAGCAGAAACAATAAAGTAACTAGTATTTTTCTCATATTTTTCTCTCTATATTTGTTAGTTAAATTATAATTTAAGTTTAAAAACTATATCTATTACTCAAAAAGAATAAAAGAGATAATTAAATCACTTTTGACGCAAGCTCTGAGCCTTTCACAAGTGCTTCTAGTTTTTTGTAAACTATATTTTCGTCTACATTTCCAAAACCAGCAAAGGTACTGAATCCACAATCAGTGCCAGCTAATAGTTGTTCTATATCAATTACTTTTGCATATGTTAAAATTCTATTTTTTACAACTTCTGGATGCTCAACAAAATTAGTTGTAGAATCTATTACTCCAGGTGCAATAATTTTATCCTTTGGGATTTTTAAATTCTCAAAAATTTGCCATTCATGAGAGTGTCTTGGATTAGATGACTCAATTAGATAAGTTTGTACATTTGCCTTTAATGCTATTGGCATTATTTTTTCTAGGGCAATATCATATAAATGTGGTCCTTCATAATTACCCCAACAAATATGAAGTCTTATTTTTGAACTATCAATATTACTAATTGCATTATTAAGACATTCAATTTGTTTTTCTGCTCTTAACAAAAATTCATTTTCTGAAAAATCTTTAAATGTCATATGTCTTGCTAACGCTAAATCAGGACAATCCAATTGTAATTTTATTCCATTTGAAGTAATTTCTTCATATTCTTCTTTCATTATATTTGATAAATTTTCTAAATACTCATCATCGTTTTTATAAAATTTATTTGGTAAGAATGCAGATATAACACCAGGTGAAGCAGCATTCATAAATCCATTTTTGTGATTATTTTTATTTAGTGCTTCTTTAAAATTTTTAATATCTTTTGAAAGAGAAGTTTTATCTTTTATTTTTAATTCATTTGTACAACAAGGTCTTGTATAGGTAGGTGTTCCACCTGTTCTAGCTATTCTTTCTCTAAAAGATGGAAAATCGTCTAAATCTTTTGGTGCTTTTCTTTCACTTTCACCAGAAAAACCTTCAATTCTATCCTTAACATAGGTAGCATAACTTATTTTAGACATTTCACCATCACTGATAAAATCTATACCTACATCGATTTGTTTTTTTACAACTTCATTTACATCTCTGTTAACTACTTGATCAAACACATCTAAATTAATGTTTTGTTTTTGATCTTTCTTAAATAAAAGATCTGATAATTCATTTGATCTTGGTAGACTTCCTACATGTGTTGTTTTAATTTTGACCATAAATTATTTCATTAAAATTTGTTTCCAGATTGCCACTTCATCAAATAAAACCCACTCCCTTATAACATTTCCATCACATATCTCTGCATGATTAATACCCATTATAAAAATATTTTTATTTGTCGCTTTACCAAATTCAGAGGTATCATTTAAATGAATGCCTTCTAAAAACCATCTAATTGATGCCTTATAATTTTTATTTGGTTCTTCTAAGTATCCAATATGTTCAACAGAAAATTTTATATTACCTAAAGCATCCTTTATTAACTTCCAAAATTTCACAACATCTTCTCTACCATGTCCAATTCTATTACCTGGCCAGTAAATACTTGCTGCCCTGGCATAATCAGAAAAATCATATTCATTTTTGAATATTTTATTAAGTATATTTGAATATTTTATTCCAACAGAGTTTTGTGTTATTGGGCTTGGTTTATAATCTGATCTCATATCAGATTTAGAATTAAATAATTTTTGTGCTTTTTCTAATCCACCCTCATTTTCAATAATTTTTTGAGCAAATTCTTTAGGAGTGAAACCTATCTGTCTCACCATAGCACCTTGATCTCTTACAATCCACTCATCGTAAACCTGATTATCTTTACACGCGCAATCTGCAATAACTCTATAATAAATTTTTTTTCCTGTTGGTTTACCGTAATAACCTTCTCCAAGATGAGTACCTTTGCTTAAAATTCTGTGAGAGGAATGATAACCGTCATCATTGTTTCTATTCCAAATAACATCTTCTCCCAATAATTGTCTGTTCGGGAATTCTTTTAATGTTTTAAACGTTGCATCAATAACTGGTTTATTTCCATAAGTAACTCCAAAAGGAGATCTTACAGGAATATCATTGGTATAAAAATTTGCTATAGAGTTAACGTCCTTACCTTCCCAAATTTGTTTTGTAATCTTCAGTATAAAATCAGGAAAACTTTTATATTTTTTGTCAAACCCTTTCATCAGATTTGAGTTACACAGTTCAATAAACTTTCTTCATCATCATTAATTTCAATATTCACTTGTGAATTAATTGGAATAGAAATTGTATCTCTAGGATTGAGTTTCATTAAAAAATCATCAATTTTTATTTGCCAACTTCCTTTTTGCGAGAACATTATTGTAGGCTTTAAAAATTTCAAATTTTCTAATTTACCTTTTTTTGCTTTTAAAATTGATAAGTTAAAACCTGTATTCTGATTTATGACAGGATTTAAGTTTTTATCTTGAAAAGTATCCCCTAATACTTGAATTAAATTAAAATTATCATTTATTTTATTTTCATAATTAACTCTGTCAGAAAATTTACAAATATATTTTTCAAGTTCATTTAATTTGTAATTATCAAATTTCTTAATTTCTTCAGAAGAAATTGGTTCTAGTAGAGATTTGTTTTTAGGAATATCATTTATAGATAAATCAATTAGAGAATTATCATTTAAAAGGGCCATTCCTGTCTGTTTGGCTTTTTCTAAGACACTTGGAACCCACGTGATTATTCCAGGATCATCTCCACCTAATACAACAAAAATTAATCCTTCTTTATTTCCTGCATTCTCAAATCCTCTAAACATATTAGTTGGCATAGAAATTATATCTCCTGCACTAAGAAGTGTTTCATCTTTTCCTTCAGCGCCCCAATAGAATCTCCACTTACCAGAATAGATAATAAAAACTTCAGCAGTTGTATGACTATGGAGACCTGAGCCATTTTTTGGCAATGCTGAGACGGCACCTAGATTAAAGCTATGGGGCATTGCTATTTTAACAAATTGTTTACTGTCTTCCGCAACTCCAGGACCTACAATAGAATAATTTTTTCTTTCTTTGTGCCCCTCAAGTTTCCCTTCGACAAATGGCAAAGTGCTTGGTACAAGATCCCCAAATTTAGCTAATCGATTATTCATATTTTTTTAAACTATATTTTGTGATACTAAATTTATCTAACAAAAAATTTATGCAAATAGAACAATTTGATACAGGTCTTAAGGGTCAGGGGAATGTAGAAAAAATAGTTATAACTCCTGAAGAAAACTATAATTATAAGCAGGTTGTTAGAAAATATTTAGGAACGATTGTAATAGAAGGTATCTCTAGGCTTGATCAAAACCTTCTAAATATGTTCTCAAGAGATGTAAGTATTAATTGTTTCTATCCATTAAATGAATTTATTGGAATTGATAATTTTAAGGAAAAATTCTGGAAACCATTGTTTAACTCATTTCCTGATCTTGAAAGAAGAGAACAGTTAGTAATTAGTGGGGCTTTTAGGGACAAAATTCAAGTCGGAACAATTTCTACTTTATCAGGAGTGTTTAAAAAAACATGGTTGGGCATCAAACCAAACAACAAAATGATAAACCTAAAATGTTGTGAAATTCACGAACTAAAGGATAACAAGATTATCAAGAGTTATATTTTAATTGATCTAATAGATCTATTAATTCAAACAGGAAAAAATCCATTAAATAATTCAAGAGGCTCTGAAGGTAATTGGCTTAACCCAATTAATACTGATGGTATAAATTTTTTTGAAAAAGACATACAAATTTCGAAAAATAATTTGGATCAATCACTTACTATGCAGAGAAGCTTAAATATAAAACCTGAATTAGAAGTTTCTTCTGACAAGGATCTTAAAGAAAGATTAATCAATCATCCACAAAGTGAATATTGGCATGAAAAAATGATTTGGTATGGACCAAGTGGCATTGGTACTGCAAGAACTTTAGAGGGATTTGTAGATAATCATCAATTACCGTTTAGAAAAACTTTTAAAGAAAGAAATTATTGGGAACTTGGTCATTATTGTGAATTAGGGGATGGAAAATTTTCTTTAACTGCTGGATGGAATAGTATTCAAGCTATATATGGATCTGACGATTGGCTAGGTTATAAATCTGAAAATCAAAAAGTAACCATGAGAGTTATGGATTTTTATCATCATGATGAAGGAAAAATTCGTGAAAATTGGGTTCCTATTGATATAGTCCATATATTAAAACAAATTGGAGTAGATATTTTAAAAACCTAAAATTAAAATGGCAAATATAAAATTTACCGGTGTACATAAATCCTTTGGCTCAAATAAAATTATTACTGATTTTAATCTCTTAGGAAAAGAAGATGAATTTCTTGTTCTTGTTGGACCATCAGGATGTGGAAAATCAACATTATTAAGAATGATTGCTGGGTTAGAAAAAATTGATGAAGGTGAAATCTTTATTAATGATCAAAAAATTAACGAACTTCATCCGTCAAAGCGACAAACTGCAATGGTTTTTCAATCTTATGCACTTTACCCTCACATGAATGTTTATGAAAATATGTCTTTTGGTTTAAAAATAGAAAAAAGACCAAAAGAAGAAATCAATACAAAAGTTATGCAAGCTGCAAAAATTCTAAAAATTGAGGAACTTCTTGAGAGGAAACCAAAACAATTATCAGGAGGTCAAAGACAAAGGGTAGCAATAGGAAGAGCTATAACAAGAAATCCAAAAATATTCTTATTCGATGAACCTTTATCAAATTTGGATGCTGCTTTAAGAGCTGAAATGAGAGTGGAAATATCAAAATTACATAATCAAATAAAAACCAACATGATATATGTTACTCATGATCAGGTTGAAGCTATGACGTTAGCAGATAGAATAGTAATTTTAAATCAAGGCAACATTGAACAGGTTGGGACTCCTGAAGAAATTTATAATGACCCTGCAAATATTTTTGTGGCTCAATTTATTGGTACACCCAAAATGAATATTCTGGAAATTGATGAAAAAAACGTAATTTCTGATACTAAAATAAAGTTATTAGGTAATGATATTGTGTTTGATAACTTAAAACTCAATAAATTAAAACATTTTGTAGGTATTAGACCTGAACATTTAAAAGCAAATCAAGAAAATCAATTTACTTTTAACCCTGAGATTGAATTAATTGAAAACTTGGGTAACGAAAAAATTGCTTACATGAAAAAAGAGGAACATCAATTAAGTGCCAAAATCCCAAGCAACATAGAAATTGGAAATAAAATTGGATTTGACCTAAATGACATTTTTATTTTTGATGAAAATGGAAAAAGATTAAAATCTTAGCACAACTTATAATTGACAAATTTCAATTTTTCCCCAATTTTTTGATATTTGCTATGATACCAGCACATACCTGATATGTGACAGTGAGTAGTTTGCGAAACATTCTCAAATTAATATAGTTTTATCTATAAATAGGAGGGGAAATGAAAAATATAATAAGGTTGTTTTGCGTAATATCTTTTTTTATTTCAAATATTGTTTACGCAGACATAAAGTTTTGGACTACAGAAGTTCAGCCTGCCCGAATGGCTAAGCAAGAGGAAATGGCAAAAGCTTTTGAAGCTAAAACAGGAATTAAAGTAGAGGTTATCCCGGTAGAAGAAAAAGATTTGGGAACTAGAGCTACAGCTGCAGCTGCAGCAGGTGATTTACCAGATGTGATCTACCATACTCTACAATATGTATTACCATGGGCTGAAGCAGGAATTTTAGATGTAGATGCTAACAATGCTGTTGTTAAAGACCTAGGTAAAGATACATTTGCACCAGGTGCACTTAATATGGCTAAAAAGGGTTCAAAAATTGCAGCCGTCCCAGTTGATGGATGGACACAAATGGTTGTTTATAGAAAAGACCTTTTTGATAATGCAGATTTAGCTCCACCAACAAGTTATGCAAACATTGTTGCTGCGGTTGAAAAATTATCAAAACAAAACGGCATGTTTGGTTTTGTTGCTGCAACAAAGACTGATGAAAATTTCATGAGTCAGGTTTTAGAGCATGTTCTTTTAGCAAATGGCGTTAATATTGTTAAAAAAGGTGGCATTAAGAAACAAGGTAAGAAACTAAAAGAAGCGTTAGAGTTTTATAAAGTAATTGCTAAAGCAAGTCCTCCAGGAGAATTGTACTGGAAACAATCTAGAGCACTTTACTTTGCAGGTAAAACTCCTATGATCATTTGGTCTCCATTTATTATGGATGAACTTGCTGGTTTAAGAGACTCAGCTCCACCAACAATTAACAGTGATCCAACATCACCTGAACTAGCATCTAAAACTGGTTTCATTACTAATTTTAGTGGGCCTAGTAATAAAAAAGGTGCTGCATGGGCAGATATTAGATACTTTGGTATAACGGCTGATGCTGATACTGATGAAGCTAAACAATTTGTCATGTACTCTATGGATGAAGGTTATGCAAGCACACTATCCATTGCTCCAGAGGGTAAATTTCCTGTAAGAAGAGGAAATTCGAGTGACCCTGAGGCTTTCACAAAAGCATGGAGCAAACTACCTGTGGGAGTTGATAGAAAAGCTCCTTTGTCAGATCTTTATGACCCAGATGTTATAAACAATATAGTAGCTGGTCTAGATACTGCTAATAGATGGGGTGTTAAAGAAGGTGAACTATCAAGAGCATCAAAAGTCATTAATTCTCAATTTATAAACAGAATCACTAGACTTTATATCGATGATCAAATTGATGTTGATGAGGCTGTTAAAATGATTAACGACTCATTAGCTAAATTCAAATAATTTAATTATAATAAAAAAGCGGATAATATTAATTATCCGCTTTTTTTATGAATGATACTTTAGCAAATACAGAAAAAAAAACTGCATACATATTAACATTACCTGCAGTCCTTCTAGTTTTTGCAATAATTCTTTTTCCAATTTTTGCAAATGTTTGGATCAGCTTTAAAGAAGTTGAGTTGAAAGATATAAGAATTCCTGAACCAAGGGCAAAAAAAATTGTAAAATCTATCTCTAACGAGCCTTCTAAAATAAAAATATTATATAAATTAAGAAATAGCTCATTACTTCAAGAAATCAGAGATGTTTCATTTAAAGATAATTTTCCAAAAAATTTTGAAATTGAAAATTTAGACTCACGATGTGAATATATAAAGTCCTCATTAAAATGTGAATTTGGCAATTGGCCAGCTAAATATAAGGAAAATTTTCAAGTAATTTTTTCAACAAAAGATGGATCAAAAATTGATAAAAAAAGCCTAAAATCTATTAAACCAAAACTAGATGGGAAATCGGATAATATTTTACTTAATACCAACTTTACTCTTAAAAACTTTAAAAAAGTTTTATTTGAGAATGAATTTGTAGATTTACTACTTACAACTTTTTATTATACATTTTTTGGAACTGTTGGTTCTATTATATTTGGTATTTTAACTGCTCAAATGGTTAACCAAAAATTTTATGGAAGAACTTTTATGAGAAGTGTTTTACTTTTTCCATATGTTGCTCCAGTTGTTGCTCTAGCTTACACTTGGGAACTTCTATTAGACCCAAATAGCGGTACACTTAATAGTTTATTATTGAATTATCAAATTATTGAAACTCCAATAAATTTACTTGGACAAAAATATATTGAGATTGGAATTTTTGGTTTTGATTTTAAATTAAGATTAGCACTTACAACAGTTATAATGTTTGAAATTTGGAGGTATTTCCCTTTAGCTTTTTTATTTATTCTTGCTAGGCTTCAAGCTATTCCAAAAGAATTATATGAGGCTGCTGATGTTGATGGTGCAAGTCCCTTACAAAAATTTTTTAATATTACACTTCCTCAAATTATGGCAGTAATTTCTATTTTATTCATGATTAGGTTTATATGGAATTTTAATAAATTTGAGGACGTCTTTTTATTAACCGGAGGGGCATCAGGAACAAGAACTTTACCAATAAATGTTTATCAACAAGGTTTTGCAATATCAGATATTGGAATGGGCTCAGCTGTTTCAATAGTAATTGTTTTATTGCTTTTAATGTTTATGTTTTTTTATTTCAGACTTTTAGGAAAGAGAGTAGATGAGAACTAAGAATACAATTATATATTCATTAATTTCTACCTTTTTCTTAATTTTTTTAATATCAATTTGGAAAATTTTAGCTACGTTACAGGGTTTAAACATCAATAGCTTTAACATAGAAGTACTTTTTATTTTAGGAATTTTAATATCATTAGCTCACCTTGGAATAGGCAATAGAATTAAATTAATTTATAAATCAATAATTTTTTCATCTGTATTTGTTTTTTGTGATGGTTATTTAATTCAAAAATTACCTATTTGGTATAATGTAGGTGTTTTTTTAATATTATATTTTTTTAGTTATAAAATTGGAAAATACAGTTTTATTGTTTTAAAGGAAGAGCACTCAACTCAGGTAATTTTATTTGAATTTTTAACCTTATTTGGAATTTTATTTTTTTCATTTGTGATACTTTTTCCATTTTACATGATGTTAGTAACAAGTTTTAAAACTCAAATAGCATTGTTAGTGAATCCTTTAGATTTTAGTATAAATTTTGGCCAAGATATAAAAGATTTATTTAAATCATATTTTGTTATTTTTAAATCTTATAAATTTGGTAAGTATATTTTGACTAGTACAATTGTTTCTGTGGGCACAGTAATAATAACCCTTCTTTTTGCTATTCCTGCAGCCTACGCAGTTGCAAGATTGAATTTTTTTGGAAAAACATTTTTGTCTACATCTATCCTTATAATATATATGTTTCCTGCAATCGTTCTTGTTATTCCGTTGTATACAATTTTTAGTCAATTAGGTTTACGTAATTCAATTGAGGGTTTATTAATTGTGTATACGGCAACAACACTCCCAGTAGCTATTTATATGTTACAAGGATACTTCAAAAGCATACCAAAAGAATTAGAGGAGGCTGCAATTTTAGACAAATTAAGCTGGTTTGGAATTATAACAAAAATTATAATCCCTTTAAGCATTCCTGCGATTTCGTCTGTTGCTTTGTATGTTTTTATGATTGCTTGGAATGAGTTTTTGTTTTCATTAATGTTTTTGGACAATCCAAATACATTTACATTATCAAGGGCAATTCAATATCTAAGTGGTGATGCTGAAACCCCGAGGCAATATTTAATGGCAGGGTCAGTTGTTGTTACATTACCAGTATTATTTATATTTGTTTATTTTGAAAAATATCTAGTAAGCGGTCTCACTGCTGGGAGTGTAAAAGGTTAATGAAATTCTCAATTAATAAAGCCAAAAAAACTTTACTTGGTAATAGAAGAAGAGGGTATACTTTACCGACTAACAACAAACTTTATCCGGCCCAGTGGAATTGGGACTCTGGATTTATAGCTTTGGGGTATTCTTACTTTAATCTAAACTTTGCATTAAAAGAAATTAACACACTATTAGATGGACAATGGAAAGATGGAATGGTTCCACATATTTTATTTCATAACACAAAGACAAATTATTATCCAAATTACACTGCGTGGAATTGCGGTAATAAAATCCATTCATCTGGAATAACTCAACCACCAATATTAGCAACAATTTTGAGGGAAATTTTAAGTAAAAATAAAATTAACAAAATTCAACTTTTAAATATAAAAAAAATAATTAAAAAAATAAATAAATTTCATGAATGGTTTATTCAATTTAGAGATCCAAAAAAAACTGGTTTAGTATCAATTTTACATCCTTGGGAGAGTGGATACGATAATTCCCCACTATGGGATGAACCAATGAAAAAAGTAAAAATTGAAAAAAATATAAAATACAAAAGAGGTGATAATAAAGTTGTTAATCCAGATTATAGGCCACTTGATATAGACTACGACAGGTATGTAACAATCAAAAATAATTTAAAAAAATTTAAATATAATCCAAAAAAGGTTTACAAATCTTCATTTTTTAATGTTGTAGATGTAGGTTTCAATTCAATATTTTTAAAAGCAAACAAAGATCTCGTTATATTATTAGATAGATTTGGTTTAAACAAAAAAAAAATAGATAATTACGTCAAAGCGACAGAAAAAAATATATTTAAATTATATGACAAAAAAAGAAAAACTTTTTTTTCAAAAGATATAAAAAATAATAAAAAAATCTTTATTCCATCAATAACAAATTATTTCTTATTATTTGCTGATTTGAATAATGATAAAATTAATAAAAGACTGATCCAAAACCTTAAAAAACATAACTTAAAAGAGAAATATTTTTTTTCATCAATTAAATCAAATCATAAAAGTTTTGAGGAGAAAAGATACTGGCGTGGTCCTGTTTGGATTAATTGTAATTGGTTTATTTATAAAGGATTAAAAAATAAAGATAAGTTA
This sequence comes from uncultured Pelagibacteraceae bacterium, assembly GCA_902521675.1. Taxonomy (GTDB): domain Bacteria; phylum Pseudomonadota; class Alphaproteobacteria; order Pelagibacterales; family Pelagibacteraceae; genus Pelagibacter. The sequence goes on along the minus strand of CABYSP010000007.1, from coordinate 36,865 downwards.
TTTTCTGATAAAATTAAAAATAAAACTATCCAAATACTAGAAAAAAAAGGTTTTTTTGAATATTTTAGTTGTAAAAACGGTCAACCAATGGGTGCAAAAAACTTTTCTTGGTCAGCGGCTCTCTATCTAGATTTAATGTTAAATAAAAATTAATTTTTTATTTTTTCCCATTCTGCCATTCCACCAGAAATATTTTTAACATTTTTTACTCCCATATCTTTCATAGTTTTAGTAGCAAGAGTACCTTGACCACCTACACCACAAAAAACTACAAATTCTTTATCTGGATTATTTTTAAAAATATCATTTTCTAGAGGACTTCCTTCTGCTAAATAAAATTCTAGTAATCCTCTATCCATATGAATGGCATTTCCTATTGTGCCCTTAGAAAAGCTTTCTTTATCTCTTACGTCAATAAATTGGACATTAGAGTCATTTAATTTTTGTTTTGCTTCTTCTGCAGTAATATTTTCTATCTCACTTCCAACACTCATTAGCTCATCAAATTTTTTCATATAAAATCCTTTAACAATTAGTTTGAAAATCCGTATTTTCTTAATCTGACATCACCAGTTCTAGCATGAGCTTCCATACCTTCATATCTAGAAATTCTTGCACAAGCTGCACCTACTTCTTTGGTAGCCTCTTTACTCATTCTTTGAAAGCTCAGGGTTTTGATGAATTTTCCAACAAATAAACCACCTGTATATTTTCCAGCACCCTTGGTTGGTAAAATGTGATTTGTACCCGAACATTTGTCACCATATGCAACTGTTGTTTCTTCTCCTATAAACAAAGAGCCATAATTTTTTAGTCTATCATGATACCATTGTAAATTTTTTGTCTGCACCTCTAAATGCTCTGGGGCATAATCATCACTTACTTTTGCTATTTCCTCGTCAGTATCGCATAATATTACTTCACCGTAATCTCTCCATGCTGCGCCAGAATTTTCTTTAGGTAAATCTGGCAAATCTTCAATTAGTTCAGGGACTCTTTGCAAAACATAATCTGCAATTTTTTTACTTTTTGTAAATAACCAAGCAGGAGAATTGTAACCATGCTCAGCTTGTCCAACAAGATCGTAGGCAACCATTTCAGGATCAGCTGTTTCATCTGCAATTACTGCAATTTCTGTTGGTCCTGCAAATAAATCGATACCAACTTTACCAAATAAAAGTCTTTTTGCTTCAGCAACAAATTGATTTCCTGGTCCAACTAAAATATCAGCTGGTGCATTTCCAAATAATCCGTTGGTCATTGCTGCTATGGCTTGAACACCACCTAAATTCATAATTACATCTGCACCACATAAATCTGCTGTATAAACAATTGATGGATGTACACCAACACTAGGTTTAGGAGAGCTGCAGACTATTATATTTTTAACTCCTGCTACTTTTGCTGTTGTCACACTCATTACAGCAGATGCTATATGAGCGTATCTACCAGCTGGAACATAACAACCAGCTGTATTTACTGGAATTAGTTTTTGACCTGCAAATAGACCATCAGATAACTCAACCTCAAAATCTTGACCATAATTTTTTAATTGTGCTTCAGCAAATTTCCTAACTCTTTCATGGGAAAATTGAATATCATCTTTAGTTTTTTGATCTAAATTTTTTTTAATTTCTTCAATTTTTTCTTTAGAAATAATTACGTCACCCTCATATTTGTCAAATTTTTTTGAAAGCTCTTTACATCCTTCTTCTTTAGTTTTCTCAATATCTTTTAAAATTTTTTCTACTATTTCTCTCGTTTTAGTATCATCCGTAGATGAAGTTTTAGGTGATCTTTTAAGATATGTTATAGCCATTTTTCTCCTTTAAATTTAAGTTTATTTAAATGAAATTTTTTTAAATTTCAATGAAACATTTAGTCTAAAGCAACTACAGCTGCAGCAATTGACGCTAGTCTTGCTTGCGCCTCGTCAGATCTACTAGTTATTACCACAGGCACTTTTCCACCTACAACAACTCCCGCGGCACATGCTCCACTAAAATAGATAAGCATTTTTACTAAAGCATTTCCAGTTTCCACACTTGGCACTAATAAGACGTCTGCTTCTCCAGCAACTAAATTTTTAATTCCTTTTATTGCTGCTGATTTTTTTGAAATACTATTATCAAATGCTAATGGACCAAAAACGTCAGCACTTAAATTTTCTTGTTTTGCTAATTTTGTTATTTCTGAAGCCTCAATAGAACTTGGCACACTTTCTAAAACCTCCTCAGTTGCAGATAATATGGATACTTTTGGTCTTTCTATTCCTATTCTATTTGAAAAATTAACTACATTCTTAAGAATATGCATTTTTGTTTTAACATTTGGTAAAACATTTAATGCTCCATCTGTAATAATTAATGGTTTATCATCTTTATCAATAGTCATATGCCAAATATGACTGAGTCTTGTTTTACCCAGTAAATTATATTCACGTTTTAAAACTTCTTTCATTAAAACATCTGTATGAATATGTCCTTTAACAATTATCTTAACCTTACCTTCGCTTGCTAATTTTGCTGCAATTTTTGCAGTATCATTTTCTACAGGTTCATGAATTAGCTCGTATTTAGAAATATCCCAACCAATATCTTCCGCACATTTTTGAACCTCTACTTCATGACCAATAAAAATAGGTTCAATTAAATTTTCATTTACAGCATCCTGAACTGATAACATGGGCAAGGGTTTTCCTGCATTTACAACTGCAACTTTAACTCCTTTTTTTTTATGAGCTAAATCTAATAAGTTGTTTGGGCAGACAATTTCTTTGTTTGAAAGCATTTTCTTTAAATAAGTCAAAAAACTCAACATGTATATAGAAAAAAATCGTCTAAACAAATTATGTAAAAAGTTATAATCTAGATATTAAAAGGGTAACACTTTGGAAATTGTAACAAAAATAGCCCCAATAATTTTGGCTCTGATAATGTTAGGTTTAGGTCTAGGATTAAAACTTGAAGATTTTGGAAGAGTTTTTAAAGCACCAAAAGATTTTATTGTTGGTTTTATTTCTCAATTAATAATTCTTCCGATTGTAGCGTACTTATTAATTTTAATTTTAAAAACACCCCCTGAAATAGCAATAGGGGTTATGATCATAGCTGCAGCACCAGGAGGTGTAACATCTAATGTAATGACAAAATTTGCCGATGGTGATGTTGCATTATCAATATCTTTAACTGCTGTAATAAGCCTATTAAGTATAATTACTGTTCCTTTAATCATCTTTACTTCTGCAGACATGTTGGGAATAACAGAAGTTTCTAAAAATATTTCAATGACAGGAATAGCTTTAAAAATGTTTTTAGTTGTAACAGTTCCTGTGATTTTAGGAATGATTATTAGAAAATTTGCTGAAAATTTCATATCTTCTAAAGTTGAAATATTTAATAAACTTAACATAGTTTTGTTTGCTATTTTTTTTGTAGCAGCTTTTTATTCAGAAAGAGAAAATTTTATTAGTTTTATCAAACAAGCAGGTTTAATTGCTCTAATTTTAAATATTTCGATGATGGTTATTGCGTATTATTTAGCAAAAGCTTTTACTTCGGGTGTTAAGCAAATGAAATGTATTGCTTTAGAATGTGGATTGCAAAATGGTACATTAGCGTTATTTGTTTCTACGCAAATATTTGGTACTGATATATTATACGCACTACCAACAGGTGCTTATGCACTAATTATGTATATAACTGGATTTATTTTTATTTATATTTTAAGAAAGTCTAATTAAGAATTTATTATTCTTATCTGATTAAAAACTTTGTAAATAAAATGACTTAAGCTAATCATATTTTTATTCACCATTCCCTTAGTTGTTATAAAGGCACTGTCTTTAGCATTAAATGAAATTAATTTTTTCTTGTTCATATGAAGATATTTTTTATCAATTAAATATTTTAGTTTTCTAACTACCGTAGGCCTTGGAATACCAGTTATCTCAGAAATTGACATCGCATTTACACCTCTACTATCAGAGCCCATAACTTCTTTATGGAATGAACGCATATTTTTTTTTGGAACAAAATCTTTATTTTTAACTGCATTAATGACTACAACCATACCAATAGCCAAAGTTTCTAAATCTTTAAGCTCATTTCTCCATCTATTTATATAAATAAACCAAAATTTATTAAACTGATATAAGCAGTAAGAAAAATTTTCTTTTATCGCTAATATTATTTCCTTAACAGAATAAACTTTATTTAATAATTTTTCCTTTTTTAAAACTTTATTAAATTCATGCAAGATATTCGCAACCTCTGTAAGAGTATCGACCGCTTTAGCTGAGTACAGGGTATCTCTAACAATAAAAATTTTTTTACCAGTTCTTCTAATTACTTTTAGTTTTTCTAATTCTAAAACTTTTCGTCTAATACTTTCTTTTGGAACTGCTAAATCTTTTGAGATGTCTGAAATATTAATTTTATCAATCTCAATTGATTTTTTTTCATAAAACGTCTCATAGTTAATTTTTAAGCCATTTTGCCTGAAATATACAAGATCTTGATGTATCAAATATATAATGATCACGAACTTATCTATGTCTTTCCAATGATTATAGGCTCTAACAAACCAATTACTTGTTAAAGTAAAATAATAAGGAGCTAATTCTGAAAAGTTTTCTTGAATTACTTTATTAATTAAACTCTCATCAATGTGTTCGGATATACTTGGTAAAGATCTCATGATAAAAAAACCCAATTTGAACAAATATTACTAATTGTCAACTTTAATTATTTGTATCACGTTGGTTATTTTTTTTTATCGAATTCTAAACTTCCCCTTGTATTAACGTTATTTTTAACGTGCTGATAGTAACTAATATCATTAATTAGCTTAATAAGATCTATCCCTTTATTTTCGTATCTTCTTTTAATTGTCATTCTAGGGATATTTACAAAATTAATTTCATCAACAAAATCCTCTGACCATTCCTTTTCAATTTTGTCCTTAATTAACCTTTTTAAAAAAATCCTAAAGTCTGAACAAGTAATTGTTTTTATACTTTCATTTATAAGCATGCTTAGTTTTGTATTTATATAAATATAATCTTTTTAAATTACAACAATAATTATTTAGAATCTATTACGACTATAGTTAAATCGTCTTTTTGAATATGGCCTTTTTTTAAAATATCATCTATTATAATTTTTAATCTTTGATTATTTGGAGTTGATTGATATTTTTTTATGTAATTTTGAAAACCTTCTGAGCCAAGCATCTCTCCGTTTGGATTTTTTATTTCCGTTATACCATCTGTAAAAATATACATTGAACTCTCTATAAATGGAATTGTATGTTGAGTATATTTAGTGTTAGGCATAATTCCTAGAGGAGGTCCTGCTTCAGTATAATTTGAAAAGGAACCATCTTTTGAAAAAATAATTGGAGGTTCATGCCCTGCACTCGAAAGTAACAATTCTTTTTTATAACTGTCATATATTCCAACCAGCATTGTTACAAACATTCCTCTCGAAATCGTTTCACAAATTTCATTATTTAATTGAATCAGTAAGTCAGATGCTGAAAAATTTGTTTTACTAAGGCAACGGTAAAGACTCGAAGCCTTAGACATTAATAATGAAGATTTTATGCCTTTACCTGATACATCTGCAACACCAAAACCATATTTTCCATCTCCTAAATCTGAAAAATTATAAAAATCTCCAGATACTACCTTAGCAGGTATATTAATGCCCGAAATTGGAAAATCTTCCTCTTTATTTTGTGACAAAAGTGATTTTTGAATTTCACCAACTATCTCTACCTCTTTTTGAATTTTATTTTTTTCCACCATTTCTTTTGCCATTTTTGCATTTCTTATTGCAAGAGCTGCAGGAGCAGATAAAGTTTCAAGTAATTTTCTATCATCCTCAATAAATAATTTGTCGTTAGTTTTTTTATTTAAGCAGTGTATAACACCAATACATTCGTTAGCAGCAATAAGCGGAGAGCATAAAACTGAAAAAGTTGTAAAATTTGTTTTATTATCTAAATCAAAATAAAATTCAGCAATTTCCCTTACATCTTTACGAACGTTTCCAACACGTATACATTTTTTTTGTTCTACTGCTTTTGCCATTACTCCATCAGTTAAATCTAATTCATATTCATCTAAATAATCTTGATTAATGGATGCAATGCACTCAAATTTTTTCTTTTGATCGTTAATAAGAAAAATATTTGCAGCTTGAGCATTGATTCTACCAATAATTACTTTAAGTGCTGTGTTTAATGTTTCTTTAAGTTCAAGAGAGAGAGCGAACTCTTGATTCATATTTGTAATAATTTCAAGATCTATGTTAGCCTGAGAAACTTCTGGCTTTTTTTCATCTTCTGGTTTTTTGGGTTTAAATAAGAACATTTACATCTAGCATTTTATCCTGATTTTATGTAATTTTACAACTATGGAGATCATAATTAATAGTCCAAATTTTTACTTACATCTTCAAGATGCTGTATTAATGGTTCAGTTCTTAATTGATGGCATTATTCAAGTGACATCAAATTTTAAAATATAGTTTTTTCATTAGTGGATTATTTATTTGTAATCATTTTAGGAGGACTTTGGGGGAGTTTTGCAAATGTTTGTATTTATCGTCTGCCTTTGGACAAAGGTGTAGTTTCTGGAAGATCGTATTGTCCTAAATGCAAAAAACAAATTACTTGGAAAGATAATATACCTATAATCTCTTATTTATTGCTAAGTGGAAAATGTAGAAAATGTAAAAAACCAATTTCTTCTCAATATGCTCTAGTAGAGTTTTTAAGCATTTTATTTTTTACAATTATTTATTTTATACATGGAATAACTTTAACCACTCTTTTGTTAATGATATTAAGCTTATCATTTATCATAATATTTTTTATTGATCTAAAACATTTCATTATTCCAAATGAAATAACCTTTTCGATGATGGCACTTGGTTTTATCAAATCTTTTGATCCAAATTTAAATACTATCTTCCCAAATTATATTAATTCATTAATTGGAGGTTTTTTAGGTTATGGAATAATTTGGTCAATAATTTATTTTTATAAACAAGTTAGAAAAAAAGAAGGTATGGGATTAGGAGATGCGAAACTTTTTGCTGTTGTTGGTTTCTGGTTTGGTTGGCTTTCTATTCCATTTATTATATTTTTATCATCTATCATAGCATTACTAAGTGTAGTTCCAAGTTTGTTAAAAAATTCAAGAACAATGTCCTCACAGATTCCTTTTGGACCATATATTATTACAGGAACTTTAATTTATCTTTTTTTTCAAAACAGCTTCAAATCTTTGCTATTTTAAAAATTTAATGACAAACGGTCTATAGAACTATTTTATAAAAAATGTTTAAGTATTTATATATGAGATATTTTTTAATATTTTTATACCTAATTATTTATAATCAAATATTTTTAAATAATGGAAAAACTGAAGATATAACAATTTCTTCCAATCACACTAGTCAAATTGTAATGTCAAATAACGATACACTCACGGTTGAAAGTGATGTTACAGTAGATACCAGTGCTGCGGAGCCAGTTGAGCTAGAAGGTCATTCTTTTTCAACTAGTTCAACTACTATAACAAACAATGGTACAATAATTGGAACAACTAAAGGTATTGAAGCTGATCAGTCTACAGATTTTAGTATAAATAATTCTGGTACCGTATCAGTAACTGATAATGCTAACAGTCCAGGTTCGGCACTTTCATTGTTACAATCTAGAGGAACAGTATCTATTGTAAATAGTGGTACGTTTGAATCCGAACGTGCAGATACTATTAAATTACACCCTTCTTTTGGAACAGTAACAATAAATAATTCTGGAAGTATTACTTCTTCAAAAGATAGAACAATCAATTTTGGTCAACACGCTAATGCGGGAACAATAATAAATTCTGGTACTATTTCAGGTAGAGCAAACACTCTTTATATATATTCATCAGGAACAGACTATTCAGCTGGTACTATTACAAACTCTGGAACAATTAGTGCAACTGGTGGAGATGGCTTTGAAATTAATAATGTAAACGATGTCACTATTACTAACACTGGTACTATATCTGCTACAGGGGATGCAATTTTTAATATTGGTCACAATGGTTCTAATGGAAACATAATTGTAAATAAAGGAACAATATCTAGCGGATCAAGCAATCATGATTTAGAAGTGACAACAAATGTAGGTCTTGAGTCACTAACAAATGATCAAGGAGGAAATGATGCTTTGAAATTGGAAGGTTATCTTCCAGTAAATTATGTCTTCCTAGCAAACAGCACGACTGATTATGGAAAGTTAGCTGTTGATCTTCAAAATGGTGCAACTACTTTCAGTATTAGCACAGATTCTACTTTATCAGCTGGAACATATACGTCTGTAATAACAGGAGTTTCTTCTAGTAGATTTACTGCTGGTTCAACAGGCACAGTAACAGTAACAAACGGAAAGTTCAATTGGACACTTACAGAAACATCCTCAGGAAGTACGAATTGGAATTTAGTTGTTACAAATTTTGATAATGATGCTCCAACTTTATCATCTTCAAGTCCATCTGATAATGCAACAGAAGTTGCAATAAATTCAAATATAGTTTTAACTTTTAGTGAAGCAGTTGATGCTGAAAGTGGAAATATTACAATTAAAAAAACTTCTGATGATAGTACCATTGAGACAATTGATGTAACAGGAGCTAAAGTTAGTGGTAGTGGTTCAACAGAAATTACTATTAATCCTGACACAGATTTAACAGCTGATATTGATTATTATATCTTAATAGATGCTACTGCTTTTGATGATACTGCTGGAAATTCTTATGCTGGCATATCAAGTACAACTGCTTTAAATTTTTCTACAAAACCTGGTGAAGTGTTTAATGAGACTGTTAAAACTCTTACAAAAAATCAAACTGTAGCTGCAATAAATTCTTTAAACCAGTCATTAAATAGAATTGCTGGACGAATGAATTATATTAGATCCACAAATAATAATTCCTCAAATCAAAATATTAGATTAGCAATAAATTTTGATAATCCTTTGGTAACCGAAATGTTAAATTCACTTTCAGCAAAACTCATTAATAAGCAAAAAGAAACTGAAAAATGGGGAATATGGAGTGAAGGAAATATATCATTCGGTAGAATAGGGCAACAAGATGGAAATTTAGGTCAGGATATTCATAGTGATGGAATAACCTTTGGAATAGATAAGAGAATAAATGAAGATAAGACTATTGGATTTGCAGTCAATAAATCTTGGCAAGAAACAGAAGTAGGAACTAATGAAGCAAATATGGATGCTGCTGCAATTAGTGTCATGAATTATACAAGTTTTAAAATTGAGGATAAAAGATATTTAGAAATAGTTGCTGGAATTGGAGAAATGGATATTGATTTAAGTAGGGATGTTACAGGTGGAAAAAATACTGGTAATAGAAAAGGGAATCAAATCTTTGGAAGCTTTACTTATTTATTAGAACCTGATGTTGAAATTGTGGGTAGAAATTTAAATTATTATACTAGGCTGGATTTAGGCTTTACTCAATTAAAGGCATATACAGAAACAGGTGATGGAACAGCTGTAAGTTATAAAAAACAAAACGTTAAAAGCTTATCACTATCTGCAGGGTTAAATTTAAGCAAAATAATAGAAACTGATAAAGCTATATTAGAACCATCATTAAAATTTGAATTAGGAAAAGATAAAACAATTAATTCTGTATCGGAAGCGTATTATGTGAATAATACATCTGAAATTTATAGTAATGCTATAGGTGACCAAAATTCAGGGCATTTATTATTTAATTTAGGTATAGGAGCAAAATTTAAAAATGAATTAACTATAAATACATCATATGAGCATTACAGAAGTAGCGATAATGCTTTTAATAATAATTTTTCTATTTATGTTAGAAAACCTTTATAATTAAAAATATGTTTAATGAAATAATTCAAGATATATCTAAAATAATCATAGGAAATAATGAAAAAATAAAATTAACCTTAGCTGCAATTATTTCTGAAGGAAGTATTTTAATAGAAGATTTTCCTGGCTCAGGAAAAACCACATTTGCAAAATCTATAACAAATAATTTAGGATTTAATTTTAAACGTATTCAATTCACTTCTGATTTATTGCCCAGTGATATTTTAGGTTTTAATATTTTCTCTAAGGACAAACTTTCTTTTCAAAAAGGACCTATTTTTACTAATATTGTTTTAGCTGACGAACTAAATAGAGGTAGTCCAAAATCTCAAAGTGCATTTTTAGAGGCAATGGAAGAAAAAAATGTTTCAATTGATGGAACTACATACAAATTACCTGAACCTTTTTTTGTAATAGCAACACAAAATCCAATGGATGCATCTGGTACAAGTAGTTTACCAGATTCACAATTAGACAGATTTATGATTTCATTTTCTTTGTCAGACCTCCAGGATAATGAAAAGATTAAAATGTTGAAAAATAATATTAGTTTTAATGAAAATAATTCTAATCCTTTAAATTGGGATAGTCTAAAAAACAAGAGAATGAGGATAAATGTTAATGATGAAATTTATCAATATATAATTGAAATAGAACAAACAATTAAATCTCTAGAGCAAGAAATATATATTTCTGCAAGGTGTTTGAAACAAATAATTGATCTTGCTAAAGGGTGGGCAATGATTAGTGATAAAGAATATGTTACACATCAAGATATTAAAGAAATATTACCTTATATCTTAAGACATAGAATAAAGTTTTTAAATCAAGATGAAAAATTTGATTTTATTAAAAAAGAAATATTAGAAAAAATTATTATTAGGAAATGATAGCAAAAACTTTTGTAGATTTTTTTAATAGTAAATTAACTCAAAACTTAAAGAATAAAAATCAAACTAAAATATATATTTATCCAAATTTCAATGGTTTAGGACTAGCTTTATTTATTTTTTTTAATTTTTTAATTGCCGTTTTTTATGAAAATAATTTTGGGCTCTTATTATCGATAATAATATTTTTTATCTTTTTTATTTCTATTTTTATCTCTCATCAAAATCTGAATAATATTGATATTAATGAGAATGCGGAACATTTTATTGAATCTGAAAAGAATCAAAAAATAGAAATAATTATTGTAAATTCATCAAATGATAAAAAGTTAAATATTGATATCGATTATGATAATAAAACAATTGGAAATTTTAATTTTATTAAGAAAATTAATAATTTTTCATATCCAATAAAATTTAAAGAACGTGGTGTATTTCCATTCAAAAGGCTTTGTATCAAATCTATTTATCCTTTTGGTATAATCAGAACTAAAATTTATTTTCATTTAAGAAGTTTAATTTATGTATACCCTAAAGCAATAAGACCTCCTGAAAATTTATTGTTTGAATTTAATATGTCAAACAACAACAGCCCTAATGATGATTTTGATGGAATTGAGGAATTTAGGAGAGGGGATAATTTATCAAAGATAGCATGGAAAAAATCAACAATAAACAAAAAAAAAAATGTAAAAAAATTCAATGAACCTAAAAAGGATCAAAAGTTTATATTGGATCTAAATAGATATCCAAATATTCCTTTTGAGCTTCTATTAAGTTATTCAATTTATATAATTAAACATTTTTTTAAAAAAAAATTACAGCTAACTATAAAGCATAATAATAATAACTTTCATCTTAAGTCAAATCAAAGTTCTCTAAATGAAATTTTAAAATATTTTGCAAATGTTAAGTCTTAATATTTTAAATATAAAAATTCTTCCTATTTTAATATTAATTTTATGTTTAGTTTCGATTGGTAGTGAAATTTCATTTTTAAACAAAATTTTTTGGACAGCCTTAGTTTTTATAAGTTATTTTTTACTAAAATTTAATTTTAGATTTAAAAATTTATTAATAGGTGGTTATGCTCTAATTGGTATTTATATTCAGCTAAGATTTGACCAATTTGTTTTTTCAGAAGAATTTTTCTTAAACTGTCTAGCTATATTAATTATTGCAAAATATTCAGAATTATTAACAAAAAATAATCAATTATCCTTTTCAATGATTTCAATGATAATAGCAGTTGCAAGTTTAATAAAAGGTCAGGATTTATTTAGCTCAATTACCTCTTTAGCAATTATTATCTTATCAGTTGTTTATATGTATTTGGTTCAACAAAAAGAGCTTATGGACTTTAACTTAAAAAATATTTTTAAATATTTAGCTTTTGGCTTTAGCATTTTTCCAATAATTATTTTTTTTTATTTAGTTTTTCCACGTGCTGACATAAATTTTAGAATTTTTGATCCTTCAGCAAGTACATTAGGTATACCAGACAGTATTAATCTTGGCTCATTTAGAGAATTTTCAAATTCTGAGGAGCCAGTTTTCACATTAATAAATAAAAATTATAAAAAAGATCAACTTTATTTTCGTGTGAAGGTGTTCGATTACATGGAAAATAACAGATCCTGGAGACCTACTTCACATATTTACATGTATAATACTTTTAAAAATCACATTAAAATTAACAAAGGTCAAAACTTAGGTGAAAATTATGAAATTATTCTTGAACCTTACAAGGGTAAGTGGATACCTACATTAGCTAATTCTAAACTTAAAACTATTGATTATAAGATTGAGGAAAATTTATTTAATCAAACTTTCTCAATTAAAAATTTAATTGATAGAAAGAAAAAAATTGAATTTTTTAGGTATGACAATAATCAAGAGATAAATTATCGATTAAAAGATTATTATACGCGATTGCCTAACACTATTTCTAAAAATTTAGTAGATTGGGCAAGTAAAAATAAAAAAAATAAATCTGATAAAGAATATTTACGTACTATTACTAAAACTTTTGCTAATGGAAGTTACTTTTATAATTTAAGTCCTAAAAATTTATCTCAAAATAATTATTCTGACTTTTTCTTTAAAAGCAAAGAGGGTTATTGTGAGTATTTTGCTGGTACATTTGTCTTACTTGCGAGATTAGGTGGTATACCCAGTAGAATTATTTCTGGTTACTTAGGCGGAGACTTAAATGATATTGGTGATTTTTACGTGTTTAGACAAAAAGATGCTCATGCTTGGGCTGAAGTATGGTTTGAAAAAGAAGGATGGGTTAGGGTAGATCCCACAAAATATATTCCTCAAGAAAATGTTAGAAACACATTAAACGATTTATTTAATTATAAAAAAAATACATCAGATAGTTCTATACGTTTGAAAATTTTTAAATATGTTGGTTATTACTTAAATTATACTGATTTTGTTTGGACACAACATCTTCTATCATATGACAATGATCAAAGAAAATCTTTTATAAAGGATTTAACAAATTTTACATTCTCTAAAAAACTTTATTGGATATTTTTTCCAATTTTATCAATTTTATTTGTAAGATTTTTATTTTTATTCAATAAAAAAAAATTTATTAAATTATTAATAAATTTTGTCATTTGGAAATTAAGAAAAGAATATAATTTACTCTATTCAGATACTCATCAAGAAATGTTAAACAAGCTATCGAAAAGAGAAAAAAATAAATATCAAAATTTATTTAAAATTTTTGAAATTGCAAAATATTCAAATAAAGAAATAAGATATTCATTAATATTTAAATCTTTAATTTAAAAATTATTTAGATATTATATTTCATTATGAATAAAAAAGGCTTCACATTAATAGAACTCTTAGTAGTAGTAGCAATTATTGGCATCCTTGCTGCTGTCGGGGTGGTTGCTTATAGTGGATACACGAGTAGTGCAAAAAAAAGTGCTGTAAAAGCAAATCATAAGAAAGTTGTAAAATACATTATGAACGAAACAATGAAATGCTCTACGGGACTAGCTTTTGCAATGGATAATAATTTAGATTGTTCAAAACAATCATCTACTAATTGGAAAAATGATGTAGCAGCAGCTGTTGAAATAGCTTTAAAGGATTTTAAAAACCCTTATGACGATGATCCCAAAAAAAAAAAAGTTAGTCATGGAGGAGGTATATCACGTGACGATGATGCTGGCTACATTAGGATGTTATCACCACAAAATGGAATTGATGTTCAGGTTTGTTTTATGAAACCATGTGCTGGTAATCGTTGCACATCTGATAATCATCTTTGTAGTGGAGATATTGATATAAATTAAATTTATAATTTATGAAAATAAAAAACTCTAAAGATATTTTATGAAAAAGATTTCACTAATTATATTACTTTTTTTTTCATTCGGCTCTTTAGGTCATGCTACTTGTAATAAAACAATAACATCCGAGATAACAGATAAACAAATTTGTGGGACAAGCGAAACTCTGACTGTTGAGTCAACTGGTTCAATTATACTTGGTACAAGTAAAGCAGTTGATGCACGTAATGGCGTTGGTGCATCAAACACAACCGTAATCAACCATGGTTTGATAAGCGCTACTAGTGAGTCTATAAATATGAAAAGTTCTGGTGGAACAAATAAAATTACAAATACAGGAACAATAAATACAGCTCAAAATGAAAATGCTTCAAGTGGAATTGCTGTTGTAGTTCAGAAAACAGATGGGACTGAGATTGATAATAGTGGAACTATTCATGGAGGAAACTATGCTATACAAGGTCTAGAAACTGACGATATAATCATTACAAACAGTGGTACTATTTCTGCAAATAATACAACTGGTCCTGCCATTTACCTTACCAATGGCACAAATGGAACAATAACAAACACTGGAACAATTACAAGTTTAAGACATGGAATTAGACTTGGTAAAAGTCATGGTTCATTCAATAATGCTACAATTATTAATTCTGGTTTAATTGCTGGAACAACTCATAATAATAGAAATTCAATATATGTTAGCGATGATAACAATGTAACTTCAGGATTTAATTTAATAACAAAAGGAGAAGGACATTATGACGGTAAAATTCTACTTAGTGATCAAAATGGAACAACTGGTGTAACATTTTTCGACTTTACTTTAGATTGCAGTATTTCAAGAGATCAAACTATAGAAATTCATGAGAAACAAAATGTGAGGGTAATTAACAACTTATGTGGAAACGATACTTATGAAATTCTAGACTCAAATTTAAATCTAGATTCAGATAATTCTGAAACAAATGGATATTTAAGAATTTATGGAGAAGAATTAGATGTCGTTAGTAATAACAAAAAATACAGAACAGAAATTTTTAGCAATAATTTAAATAATATTTTTAAGTCATTAAGTGATATAAAAGAAAGATCAACATTTTATACTCAATCGAAAAGAAATAATATTTATCAAAACTCTACCAAGGGTGTTTCAGGCTATTTCTTAAAAAATGAATACGATGAAGAAAAGACAAGATCTTTTTTAGCTTATTTTGAACAAAACGCTAATTTTAATAGTAAAGAAAAAAGTAAAAGTGAAAACTTAGCCTTTGGTTATGATATAAAAACAAATTTTAGCAATTTTTCAATCAAGCCATTGATTGGTATTTCTAGTAATAAAATTACTGATGTAGAAACTGAGTCTGATCAAATAATAAGAAATAATTTCATAGGTCAGTTTTTTGCGATACATTCTAATTATAAATTAAAAAGAAAAATTCAAAATAATAATGATTTAACTTTAACAATAAATGGAGAGTACGGAGCGCATAGACTTCCAAAATACTTATCTAAATTTACTCATGGAGATTTATCAGTTGATGAGGCAATAGATCAGGTTTTAGGTGCAGGTTTTGATGTTGAATATTCAATAAAAAATAAAAATGGATTTATATTAAAACCGTATGCTGGTTTAGCTTTTAATAAAACGTTAAGTGGTAAAATTAAAATGAATGATATCAATGGCGCAGGATTAAAAGAAGAAATATCTCAAAATCACACGATGAATGGAGCTGTTACAAAAAAAATTGGTTTATCTTTAACTAAAAAAACAGATGATATTAGTATGAGCTTGAATTTTGAACATAGTAATATGGATAAAATAATTAATAATAATTTAAATTTATCTATTAGTAAAAAACTTCAAAGAGTTGCTAAAAAAAGAGCAATGCAAAAAAAAGAAGATGAAAAATTAGATCCTGAACTTGAAAGTTTATTTGATCAGCTTCAAGTTGTGAGAGAAAATGAAAGACTTGCATTGGTTACTAACAAACTTAATCAAGAAAATCAGGCAATGAAAGAATTAATTATTCAATTGATCAAAGAAAATCAAAAAATAAAAACTGAAAATAAGTTATTAATTCAAAACATTAATTCAAATAATTAATTTGTATGAGGGAAAATAAAGGCTTTACTTTAATTGAGCTCCTAGTCGTAGTAGCAATCATTGGTATACTGCAGGTGCCAAAGAACAAGTTTGCTTAGGTCATTATGCTCAGTTAAAAAAGAAAATAAATCAGAACTGGCTTATGTGTGATATTAACGGGGAAGTTCCATTAAAAGGTCAATTCACAAATGGTGTTGAGGGAACAGAGAGAAATGTTGCATGTACAAACTTTGGAACTATAGCAGGTGAGACTGTAAAAGATTTTACAAACTATGCAAAAAGCCCTTATGAAAATTTAAAAAGCAATTTAGATGTTTTATCATATATTGGTGATCCACCTAAAGACGGTCAATTTGCTTACTATCCTGAGACAGCAGGATTTAAACTAAGAGTAAGATGTAGAGGGAAAGTTACAACACATCAATGGCCAAAAGCCCAATATCCATAAAAATTATAAGACAAAAAAATAAATTTAATAATTTCTAGAAATTATGTCTCCAAGAACTTCTGTAAGTACTTACTTCTCCAGAAGCTGCTTGTAGAGTTACTAAGTCTTTCTTAGACTGAGTTGACTGACCTGCAATGTTTGCAAATAATTTTCCAGCAAAGAATACAATTCTTGATAATACCCCCTGACCAACATAGAAACATTGATCAGATGTAGCTCTTTTCTTGCCTAATCTTGAAGAGAAGTTTGTTCCACATTCATCATCTGCTGCACAAATAAATGCATCTCCTAAACTACATTTATTAACAGAAGAAGAGGGTTGGTAAATTGGAAAATAAGCCAATCCACTTGAAACAGATGGCTCTGCTGTCACTTTTTGATAATTAGGTAAAGTAATATACCAACCTAAATCTTTTGTTAATTCCGGACAGTTTGCACCTGTTGTATCGTTAGATGTGTTCTTACATTTAGTAAGATCAGCTGCTTTTGTTGGTTTACTCACAGCTCTATAATTTGGATAATTTGGATCTGCAATTCCAAGCATTAAGTTTTGTATACCTTTTGATGCATCTCCAATTCTTTCATAATCACCTGTTCCTGCGTATAACCATAATGAATTAGTAGTTTGACCAACCGTTGCATCCATTGAATGATACATATACCTTCCATTTGTTGAATTTGATCCTGCAGTAAATAACGTAGTGCTATCATACATGTTAATTGCATTTCCTTGACCATCATCAGACATATTCGTTAAATTAAATTTAGTAATTTTTCCCTCTAAATCACTTAAATAAACAAGTGCTCCTCTATAATTCACTCCTCTTGCAGTATCAGGTGTAATAACCACAGGGGTTCCTGGAGTTGAGTTTACAATGTCATTTGTTGTTAAATCTTCAATAGGAATTACTTTTTGAACTTTACCTGGATGAGTAGTGTCTTCTAAATTAACTAGAGTTAAGTTAGATCCAAAACCTGAATGTTGCGCACCAAATCCGCCGCCCATTACAGCAACATAGATATCATCTTCAATATTATTATCCCCAGCTCCATTGTTTGGTAATCTTAATATTCTAGGAGCTGCCCAAGTTTCACCTAAAGCACTATAGTCATATTCTGGTTGAGTTTGAACTCCCGTTAAAGCAGAACCAGGTTTTAAATATAATCCAAGATTCGAACTAGCTAATGTATTATTATTAGGGTCATATCCGTAATAAGTCATCGTTTGTCCAAATTGAATATAGCTTTGACCATTTCTTGCACCAGAGGTGTATTTTCCTATTGTGAAATTTGTGTAATTTTTATCATCTAAAAGAACCGTTAAATCAGATTTTGATACATTTTGTAAAGCTGCAGGTAGTGTCCATCTATTTGATTTAAAACATCTATTGTTCGCAGTTGCATCACACGTTTCACTTCCCACACTATTTTGCGCATTATCAGTTACTTCAATTGCTTCAGTAAATGTGCTTAACGGGAATGAAGTTGCAATATAATCATAATCATTAAGATTACCGTTGTGATCGATTACGTGAACTTTGTGCTTAATGTGATCATTATAAACAGAATATAAATGTAAGGGTTTTTCAGGATCTGTTACATCAAGCACTGAAAAACCAGGGCCACCTCTTCCATAAGGTATCATTAATATAGTGTGCCATTTTTTTGCGGTATCATATGCACTTTTGAAATACATATCATGTACTACAGGAGAACCATCAACTCCATAAATAGCATTCGATCCACCAACACCAGATCTATTTAAGTTAACATTCACCACATTTGGCAAATTACTTGCAACAAATGGAGGAACAAATGCCCATTCTTCTTTTCCAGTTTTAGAATTAAATGCATGCAACATACCATCGTTTGCACCAACATAAATAATTTCTTTTCTATTTGCTTTTGACGCAGCCCAAGCATCATAGCCTTTGATAGATCTATAATAAGCTTCTTGATTAGTTCCAACAAATGCCGTTTCAGCACTTGGTGCACCCACAACTACCATTTCGGAATGATAAATATCTCCAAGTGGATTTGGCCTTGTCTCTGTTAAATTGCAATCACCATCATAATCAAAATAATCTTTACCTCTAACAAAGTTTATTAAACCTTTGATATCATCATCGGTACCGTTAGCAACTCCTGAAGTATTTTTACATCTTTGAGAATTAACAGGATTATCAGATATACTATGATAACCTGAAACTTCGTTATTGGTTTGTTGAAACAGCGCATTTATTTCACTCCAGTTTGTATCAACAAAATTATTATAGTTAGTTTTATAATCTGTTCCTGGAACTTCACTCCAAATTTTTCTAGCATCTGGTGCTGGCATTACATCAATCGCACTCCAATTCGATTTGTCATTCGTATCAATAACACCACTTGAGCTAATAGCGGTTCTAGTCAAAGTTCCTTGCCATTCTTTGTTTTGTACATAGTCAAATTGTGCTTGGAATAATGATCCACCTTTTTCAATGGTTGCGGTAATTGCAGGTGCAGTAAATGATAATTTAGATGCAATAATTTGCGAGATTGCAGCTTTGAGTTGGGATTTTAAGGAAGCAGTAGTGTTAGCAATAATAACATCATTAGTACCGCCTACTTGAGCCATTCTTCTAAAGTTTCTAATTCCATTGCTTGATAATCCACCACCATAAGCAACAGTGAAAGTTTTAATTTTATGTTGGCTTAATAATTTTGAAACTCTGCTAGCAGCACGGTTATGATTATACCAATCTCCATCACCTATAACTAAAACATAGCTATTCTGACAAGACAAATTTTTATCTATTGGAGATAAAGTGCTGTGCAAATAATATTCTTCTGCTTGTTTTGCCCAATTATCAGCATTGGTTCCTCCACCGGGATTTACACTTGAGATTATTTGATTAATTCTTGATGCACCTTGTTTATGGGCTCTTACTTTTATACAGGCTCTACTAGTACAAGGCGAAGCCGTTCCAGTAGTTATATTGCCAGACCAAGATCTAAAACCAGACCCACTATTATCCCACGACCAGTAACCAAATCCAAAATTTACTCCTGCTGTTAATGAAGAGTCTGTTACAATTGCTTTTATGGCTTCATGAGCACCTGTCATTCTTGTTCCTGAAGAACCACCAAATTCTTTTAAAAAACCAAGGTTTAGATCAAAAGCTTGAATTGAATTTTTGTAATAATCGGCAACTAATACTCTGTTATTTACACTATCTACAAAAGTTCCTCTAGGGTACCGCATACGAACATTACTAGTTGTAGATTTTCCATTACAACATCTACCTACCTTACTATAAGTTGCGCTAGTTTTAGCTGCATTAAGAGTTACTTTATATAACCCATGTTCATAATAACTTGTACCGTATAATATATTATCATCAGTTGGATGGGCAGACATCCCAAAACCATACCTCCATTGACTTCTATTTATAGAACTAGCTCGGCTTTTACTTATACAGCCATTATTATCTACGGTATATCTGTACAGATATCTAAACCGATGTACATAAAAATTACTTCCCGAAGCATCATGGGTTCCATGCAAGCTATATCTGATATTTGTGTCATAACCTGAACCACAATTAATATTTGTATTAGTACTTAGATTTCTAGTAAACGATTGTCCGTAAACATTGATAGCATTTAAAATATTATTTTTAATAGATAAGTGTCTTGGATAACGAAACGAAACATTCCAATCACAGGCACCTGTTGTTAAATTAATTCTAAAAATTCTACCGTAATGATAAGCTGCAACATACAAAAATCCATTATGTACCGCTAGGGCATAATTGTAATAAGACCTACAATTTCCACCTCCTCTGTAAATTCCACTTGCTCCAAAAGTACTATCTACAGCGCCAGTTGCATAAGTTAATTTTTTTATTCCATATTTCCAATACTGACTACCATAAACGTCTCCATTAGCATCTGCCGCAACCGTCAAAGGATAGGCAAAGCCTGAACCACTAATCATTCTTGCCCCCATACTTCCAGATTTATCTAGAAGAATTAAAACATTTGCAGGAACATCACTAATCCCTGATCCAGGAGGTAAGTTTTTTGCAAATGAATTTTGAGAAAACAAAATCAAAGCAAAGATTAGTTTTAAAATAAATATTTTAACTTTCATCTTTCGCTTCTGCCTCTTGTTCCAGTTTGTAATAAAATTCTCCTAACTTCATATCATATTCATCATTAGTAATAAAAATTTCTTCATCAATTAAATTTTCTGGGTTTAAAAGTCTTTTATAAATAATTAATTTATTATTTTTTTCCCATGCATAAAAATTATTAAAGATCTGTGGATTTTGTCCTGTATCAAAATCTCCGTAAACTTTTTTTGCATAATTCATTAATGTAAGTTTATTAGACTCAGTATTCTCTCCATCATTTAAAGCAATAATTCTAATTGCAGCAAGATTTGCCGTTTCTTCTGTTTCACCTAAAAACACATACTCAACAGCAATCATATCATTTAAATTATCATTTGGACAAAGCTCAGGTGCTTGAACTGGCAACATAAACTGACCTTCAAACATGGGCATCGGAGGTGCAATTTTTTCAAAAATTTTTGTTCCCTTATCACCAATATTAATCATGAAATCACATGCCGCGTTAGCAGGTGCAATAAACATGAAGAGTGTAAATAAACTTTTAAGAATATTTCTCATTTATTAAAAATTTAAATTCTTAGTATAATAGACAAAATTAGAATTTACTTAAATTATTTATTGCTCATTTTAGTTCACTTATTACTTAGGAAGAACAATTGTACTTTCTAATGCGACAATCATGGTTTCCGAACCACTAACATTATGTTGATTTCTGCTTTTATTATAACCATGACCCAAAGCTTTAATACCACAACCATAAATTCTATATGCCATACCATCATTTCCAGTGTCAGTAGCACTTTTTTTGATACTAGAACCGTATCCTCTAAATGGGGCTGCACCAATTCTTGTGATAAAATATTCATAATAATAACCTTTTAAGGTCTCAGCTTCTTGTTTTTCCTCTTTAGTTGCTCCTCGAAAACTATCTCGAATGACATCTCCAAAATTCCAACTTTCACCAGCAACAACTTTAAGATTAGTTTTATCTATATCTCTAAAACTGTTGTAACAACTTTGGTTAGTATTAAAATAAAAAGAATCACTTGGTTGATAATTTTTTCTAGTCAAAGTTCCATTAAATACGGCTGTCTGATTTGCAGGCAAACTTCTTGCTGAAGTATCTCGTTTATGTGTTGCTGTGTTCCATGGTCCTAAAAATCGATCAAGAACATATTTTTCACCTTCTATCAATGCAGTTTCAGCAACATAAAATGTTTGTTGGTATTCATCACTATTATTATTACTCTTATGGTCACCAGCAGAAATTACAATCAATGCACCACCCATTAATGACATTGCTAACATTAAAACTAATGATAAGACTAAAGCAAAACCTCTTTCGTTTTTATTTTTCATTGTAATCCCAGATTTCTTGCATGAGCTGAAACAATAATTGACTCTCTTAAAAATTTATCAGTATTTGATTTTGTTCTCGAACCATCCATCATTGCTAATACTTTTCTTAATTTTGCATTTCTAAAAAAAGGTTTTGATGATCTAACTGTTAAAGCAACATCAATTGTTTTAATTGAATATAATTTATCTTTAGTAGCATTCGTTGGAGTAGGAGGTGGATTAATTAATAATCCTTTATCATCAATAGGATTAAAAACTAAGTCTGACACATAATCTAAAACAATTTCTTCTCCATAGGTTTTTGAATTTCCATCTGTTGATGGATCATCCCATTTATTCGATGTTGAATTCCATCCTACTTTAGATTTATAAAGTGCAAATGCTTTAATGGGTGGAAACTTATTACCTGGTAGTGGTTGAGCTGACTTATCAGGTAATTTTGATGCTTTACATTCATAAGTAATTTTATATCTCTCAAAAATATATCTTGGTGTTCTGCTACTGTTATAATTTACATCACCATAAACTATTTCTAATTTATCACATGCTGTATTAAAATTTGAGCTTTTGGTAATTATAATTGGTGAGTGTTCATTTGAAGTTTTTATATTATCATTAAAATATTTAAATCCAGCGTTCCTGATATCTCTTAACATCATTCCAACCACATCTCTTCCTGCAGTTGAAATTTTTGCTCGATCGGCAACTTGAGAGTAAGTGTTATTTACAACTTGATAAGAAGTAAACATCGCTGCCATCATCACAACAGAAATTAATATTCCAATTAAAATTTCTATTAAAGTAACTCCAGCAATTGAACTAAGTTTTTTTTTCATTAATGAATTTGAAAATATAAATATTTTTTCTTTGGTTTATTAGAACCTGTACTAACATTTACTTCCATTTTACCAAGATACCATTTTTCATAGATACCTGTGTTGCCATATCTTTGAGTATTATTATAAGTACAATTGTTTCCTGAGGCTCTATTATTACAAATATCATAAACTTTTAAAAACTTTGTATCTGAGGTGGTATTTCCACCCGCGCATTTTAATCTTCTTGTTGAGAAACGATCATCCCATTTTTTAAATTTATTTTGTGCAGCATTAGTAAAAGTTCCAGTAGTCGTCGTTCCTGATGAACAGCTACCCATATTCCAAGATGTTTTTGAGGTATTCTTATTAGCAAGTAAATAATCCATAAATTTAACGTCCGTTGTTGGAGAATTTGAGTGTTTTTCAGAAATTAAATCTTCTGCAACCATACCTGTTAAAAAAGTTGCTTTTGTTCGCTCACCAGAAATATCGATTGATCTCACAGAATACTGAACCATCTGAAACACAGCAACAAAGCCAATACCAATGATTGCTGTAGAGACTAAAGCCTCTAATAAAGTCATTCCTTTTTCAGATTTTTTACAATCTATTCCAAGCACTTCCACCCCATTTAAATTTACTTATATTACCAAATCTATTCCACTCTACCAAGTATGCAGGTTTTTCCAATCCATCAGCTTGGGTTGTGGCACATTTTCCACCAGATTTGTTAGCATTTTCTGTTGTACAAATAATTATATAATTGTTTGTTAATCTTCCTTCGATCGAAACATTTAATTGTTTAGATAATTTTCCCTCTTTTAAAAAATATCTTGTATCTTTTGAAAAACAAACAGCACCGTTATTATTTATATTTGTAGAAACATCGTATTTTGAATATTCAACTTGGTGATTTGTCCAGTAGCCTGAATTTACAATTTGGCATGTAACATTCTGACCTGAAGAGTTTGCTATAGTTGACTCTGTACTTTTTGACATTCCTTTTGAAAAAAATTCTGTAGATGTTCCAGATGGTTTAACCATAAATTGAACTACTGCATAATTTCCTCTTTGAGCTTGTGTATTTATTGATCTTAACATTGAAGAAACTTTTTCCATTGATCCTCTAATCTCACGATCTTTTCGCCAATCCATAAAGTTTGGATAACCTACAGCAGATACCACTGCTACAATTGTAATAACAACTAGTAGTTCTAGAATAGTAAAACCTTTAATGTCCTGCTTTTGCTGCACCTGGATCTATTTTTCCTGACTTAACCAATTCTTCTAAAGATTTATCCATTGTTATCATACCATCTCTAACAGCAGTTTGCATGATACTAGGAATTTGGTGAATTTTAGCTTCACGGATTAAGTTTTGAATTGGTGGAGTACATTTCATTATTTCAAACGCACCTACACGTCCTTGACCATCTTTAGTTTTTAACAATCTTTGTGTTACTACCATTTTTAATGAAGTTGAAATTTGTGCACGAATTTGTTCTTGTTGCTCAGGGGGAAAGACATCAATAATTCTATTAATTGTACTCGGTGCACCACTCGTGTGCAATGTTCCAAAAACCAAATGTCCTGTTTCAGCTGCAGTAAGTGCCAAACTAATTGTTTCTAAATCTCTCATCTCCCCAACTAAAATTACATCAGGATCTTCTCTCAAAGCAGCTTTTAAAGCCGCAGCAAAAGACTGAGTTTGTTTTCCTACTTCTCGATGAGAGACAATACTTTGATTATCAGTATGAATAAATTCAACTGGATCTTCTACAGTAATGATATTTGAAGTTCTTGTTTTATTTATTTCATTTACAATTGCAGCAAGAGTTGTTGATTTACCTGATCCAGTTGGGCCAGTTACTAAAACTAAACCTTTATGAAAGTCTACAATATCATAAAGAGCTTGCGGTAAATTAAATTGATCCATATCAGGAATTTTACTCTCAACTCTTCTACAAACACAGGCAGGCCCATTAATTGTTTTATAAAAGTTTGCTCTAAACCTTAATCCACTTAAATTTACTGCTGTATCAAGCTCATGAGTTCGTTCAAATTTTTCTAATTCTTCTTCATTACAATTCATTGATAAAAGATCTTTCAAATCTTGGGCTGTGACCATCACCTCTTGAACTTTTATAATTTCACCTGTTGCTCTGTAAGCTAGAGGTGAACCAGCTCTAATGTGAAAGTCTGATATTTTTTTATTATTTTTTGCAAGATCTTCTAATTTTTCAAACATGATGGACTAATAATATAAATTCAGCATTTTTTGTCACTTTATTTCTCATAAAAACCCATTTTGATTAAAATTTATTTTTATTCTAGTAAAAGTTGAGTATAAGCTAAACTGAGAGCTAATTATGAAAAATCCTTTTGCAAATCTTTTTAAGAAAAAAGTAAAAAGCGATGCACCTGTTCCAAAACCAGAAGCAGGGAATAAAAAAGAGAGTTTCTTTAGCAAGTTTCTAAAAAACAGATTAGGAAAATCTACTGCTAAAGGAGAGGAAATAATCGGTGTAGAGCTCACACCTAATGAAATAAGATTATCTCAAGTCTCAAACAATAAGTCTAATCAATGGGTTTTAGATAAATTTCATGTTCATAAGTTTGATGGAATTCCTTCAGGAGGAACGGTATTAGAAAATCCAGATAAAGTTGCTGATGAGTTGAAAATTGCTTTACAAAAATTAAAAATAAATACAACAAACGCAGCAATAGCGATACCTGTTACTAGTGCAATTATAAGAGTTGTGACTGCTCCATTAATGACAGACGAAGAATTAAAAACAGCAATTGAATCTGATTCATTGTGGGAAAACCTAGTTCAGTTAACAGATAATTTAGCTGATTATTCTATTTTTCATCAAGTTATAAATAGAGACACTACTGGAAATACAATGGATATTTTATTCGTTGCTTCAAAGCTTTCAGATATAAATAATTATACTGACATAATTAAGAAAGGTGGATTAAACGCAGTTATCATAGATGTAAAATGTTTTGCATTAAAATCTGCTGTAGACCAAATCAATCAAATAGCTGGTTCAATTGAAGAAAGTAATTTAACTGCCGTTTTAGAATTTGGTTTAGATGAAAACTATGTGATGATTTTATATGAAAATAATCCAATCATAACAGATATATTTATTAGAAGCCAAGATAGAAAAACTTTAGAGGAAAGCAACAATCAAGAAGAAATGGATGCGTTAGTTAGAAGATATATGACGCAAGTTAAACAAGCCATCCAAGATTTTGAAACAAAATATGAAAAAAGAATTCGAAACTTAAGAGTAACTTCAAACTTACCTAATGTTGAAGAATATTTAGGAAGCTTTAGAAAAAATATGACTAACACAGGTTATCAACTTTTTGATCCTTTTGATGGAATTAAAGTTCCTGCTCAACTTGAAAATGAAATCAATATGAAAAATCGATCTTATTTTTCTACTGTTATGGGTTTAGCTTTTAGAAAATTAGATGTGTTTGGTTATTATAAATTTGTAACAGCTGTTAAAAATATAAATCTTCTTCCCAACAGAGATAACATGATCGCACAGAAAAAAGCAAAAGCCGTTTCAAGTTTTGCTTTTAAAGGAGTTGTTGGAATTGTTGCTATAATTTATATAGCTTTATTTGGATTTTCTTTTTGGCAAATTACAGAATTAAATAAAAAAATCGTTGACTATGATCAGATAGTTCAGGAACATGAACTTAAAACATTAGAAAAAAATAAATATGCTAAAGAAATAGGAGTAATTTTAAAATCTCTTAAACTCAGCAAGTCAATAAAGTCAAATAAAACTGTAAGTTTTAGAGTCCTTGCACAAATTGCTTCTGCTGTACCTAAAAGAGTTAAATTTAAATCCATTGAATATAATGGTGTAGATCAAATAATTATTGAAGGGTCCGCATTTAGCGATCAAGACATTCTTAAATTAATTAGTAATTTGAATAATAAAAAACTTATTTCCCAAGCGTCTTTGGCAAGTATGATTCTTCCAGGAGGTGAACAGGGGACACAACAAATGAAAGGCTTTAGAATAGCCTGTATATTGGAGAGCACTTAATGGACCTTAAAAATATAACAATGTCAGATCTTAAAGCTAAGTTCACAGGAGCTGCTGATAAAAAAACACTAATAAAATTTGGAATTGGATTTGGAGCAATTATTTTATTTCTAATCATTTATTACGCAATACTTAACCCAATGGTTAAAGAGCGAAAAGTTAAATATGAAGATAAACTATTAAAACAAAACGAAATTTCACAATTTGAAAATGAAATAATTCAATTTAAAGCAAAAATTAAAAAGCTTAGACCAGAATTTGATGAAAGTTCTACTTTATTTCACTCGAAGGCAGAAGTTGAAGATTTATATCAAAGTCTTAGTAGACATGCTGGTGTGAATGGATTGGTTATTTCAAAAATTGAAAAGAAAAAAGCAATCCCTGTTTTAAAAGAAGGAATTGCACAACAAGCTGAAAATCTAATTACAAAAGAAATGATCTCTTATTACAAGATACCTGTAGATTATGAGATAAAAGGTAAGTTTCTTGGCTATATAAAGTTCAAAAGAGCAGTATCTAAGCAAAAGAAAATGCTTAACTTTGACAAAGAGACCATAAGTATAGTACAAAACGATTCAACTGGAGCGATAATCGCTACAGGAGAGTTAACAATAGTAGGATTACCAAATGAATTTTTTTAAAATTTTATTGGTTTTAATTATAATGATGTTTGCCAATGTGGCTTTGGCAGATAATCACGATAAAAAAGAAGAGCTTGTAGAGCAGGTAAAGGAAATCACAAAAGAATTAGTTGATGAGGATGAGGTTCCACTAAACGATCCTTTCGCAGGGAATGAAGGAACTAGTTCAACAGCAGGTATACCAGAAGATGAACAAGAAGATGAAATGAGTTTATATAATTTTAAACTTGCAGGTTTAATTTCTGGAAAAGATCATAGCTATATTTCTGTTGTAAGTTCAGCTGGTGAGGCAATCACTTTAACATTAGGTCAATATTTAGGAAAAAATCAATTTATAGATCTTAGACTTACAGAAGCTATTTTCAAAAAAGAGGATGGTAAATATTTAATTTTAGATTTTAACAATCAAATAAGAGAGGCTGATGACTATTAAAAAAATATTTAATTTATCAGTTGTTCTGATTTTAGGTTTCATTTTAAGTGGTTGTGCTAATTCACAATTTGCAAAAAAATATAATAAACCTTTCAAACACAATACTCCATTAATTAAAAGTAATGATGTTACCAAAGCAGGTAAATCTGAAATTGCTAAAACATTAGATATGGGGCCAAAGCCAGTTGAAGGTGATACAAGAAAATTAGGCAAAAGAAAAAAAATATCTTCAGAGGCACAAAGAAATTATTTAATTATCTCTGACAATTTCCCACTACTTAAGCAAAGAGTGACTTTGAAATTCAAAAATTTAGATTTTAAAGAAACAATGCAATTGATGGGTAAAATAGGTGAGATTAATGTTTTAGTTGGTGATGAAGTTGCTGGAGTAATATCAGCAGAATTAGTTGACGTACCTTGGGATAAAGCATTCCAGGCTTTATTAGATATGAAAAATTATGCATCTGACGTTGACGTTGCGAGTAATTTGATAAGAGTTCACTCACCAGAAACTTTAACCTCTCAGGAAAATTATAAATCTGAGAGAGCTCAAGCAGTGAAGAAAAAAGTAGAATTAGAAGATAGTGTTGAGCCAATATATTCAGAAATATTTAGACTATATTATATTTCTCCAGCTCAAGCCAAAGAAACAATTGAGGAGTTGTTTACCCAACAATCTGGAGATAGTTCATATACACCAATTCAAATTACTGAGGAGGTCACTACAAGATCTATAATTGTTAGAGGAAAAGAAAAAGATTTAGACGTAGTTGATAAAGTTATTAAAGAAATTGATATCAGAACAAAACAAGTCTTAATAGAAGCATTTATAGTTGAAGCAAATTCAGATTTTGAAAGAGCTTTGGGTACAAGATTAGGTGGTTATTACTCAAAACAAGGAGTTGTAACGGGAGGTGTTGCAGGTACAAGCAGTGGAAGTGAGCCAGGAACAAATTTAGGTACTGCTGCTGGTTTAGGATCTGCAACAGATAGCATAACTAATTTTCCCGCAGTTGGTGCGACTAGTGGTATAGGATTACTTAAAAAAACTACTACAGGTGTTTTAAAAGCTGAGATAACTGCATTAGAAAGCATGGGTATGGGAAAAACTATTTCAAATCCAAAAGTTTTTACATTAGATAATCAATTAGCCACAGTTACTCAAGGTGAAGAAATTCCTTATCAAACAACATCTGAAGGCACCACTTCTACATCATTTAAAGAAGCTGCTCTTAAATTAGAGGTAACTCCCAGCATAATTGGTGATGGAAATGTGCTTTTAACTATAAAAGTTAATAATGACACACCAAATAGAGCAACAGCTTCTGATGAACCACCAATCAATAAAATGGAAATTGTTACAAAATTATTGGTTGCTGATGGCGATATTGTTGTTATTGGTGGAATTAAGAAAAATGTTCAATCAAACAGTAAAAACCAAACACCAGGTATAGGAAATATGCCTGTGATAGGAAATCTCTTTAAAAATAGTGCAAAAAATGATGAACTAGATGAATTATTGGTGTTTATTGCGCCAAGAATTTTATAATGATTAATATTAGTAGAGAGTCAGAAATAAACTTAATCAATATTTTGATTGACCAAGATATTATTTCTGGAAAAGATTTAATCAATATCAAAAAAGTATCTACAGAGGGAAAAAAGTCACAATTAGATGCGGTCTTTGAACTAAATCTTACAGACGAAAATAAAATATTAGATTTATTAGTTAAAGAACAATCATTAGAAGTTGTTGATTTAAGTGCACATTCTGTAACTGAGGAAATAAAATCTGTATTACCCTCAAATTATATTAATATGAATTTTATAGCACCATTTAAAGTTGAGGGTAAAATTTTACATATTGCAATACCAGATAGCTCTAAACTTAGTTTAATGAGAAATCTTAAAACAATAACTAAAATGGATATTGAATTACACGCTGCTAAGATTAGTGAGATTTCAGATTTTATTAAAAAACTTCATGCAGGTGGCGAAACTACAATGCAATCTATTCAACAGAAAAATAAAGAAAAAGTTCAAACTTTTGATTACGATGTAGAAGATAATACTGAAGTATTAGATGAAAAACCTGAAGAAGATATAGAGGCTCTTGAAAATGAATCTGAAGTAATTAAATTTTCAACGGCTGTTGTTGCAGAAGCAATTAAATCAGGTGTTTCTGATATTCACATAGAACCATATAGATTTTCTTCCAGAGTGAGATATCGATTGGATGGTATTTTACAAGAGCAAGAACAGTTTTCTAAATTTTTACACTCTAATTATGGTGCAGTGGTAACTCGTTTTAAAATTATGGGTAAACTTGATATTGCTGAAAGACGATTACCACAAGACGGAGCAATTCCATTTAAAATAGATGGAAAAGTAGTTGACTTACGTCTTTCAATTTTGCCAACAGCAAATAATGAAAGAATTGTAATGCGGGTTTTAAATAAAGATGCAGGAGACATTAGTCTTGAGCAATTAAATTTTGAAGAAACTGATTTAATGAATTTAAGAAAAGCAATACATGGTACTCAAGGTTTAGTTTTAGTAACAGGTCCAACAGGATCAGGAAAAACAACTACTCTTTATAGTATTTTAAAAGAGGTTTCGAAACCTCATTTAAATATTTTGACTGCAGAAGATCCAGTTGAATATGAATTAGATGGTGTCGGTCAAGTACAGATTAAAGATGATATTGGTTTTAATTTTTCAACCGCATTAAGATCCTTTTTGAGACAAGACCCTGAAATAATTCTTGTTGGTGAGATGAGGGATAAAGAAACTGTGGATATAGGTTTAAAGGCCGCATTAACAGGCCACTTAGTATTTAGCACATTACACACAAATGATGCGCCAAGCACAATCACAAGATTACAAAATATGGGAACACCAGATTATTTAATTAGTGCTGCTGTCACATTAGTTTTAGCACAAAGACTTGCAAGAAAAACATGTCCAGATTGCAGAGTTCCTGATGATGATATTACTCCAAAAGCTTTAGCTGATCTTGGATTTACAGTTGAACAAGCTTCAAGAGCAAAAGTTCAAAAGGGTAAGGGGTGTCCAAAATGCAAAGACAGTGGTTATAAAGGAAGAATGGGTATCTATGAAATTTTAAATGTTACAAAACCAATTAAAGAGGCTATCTTAAGACAAGCTACTACACCTGAACTTAAAGAAATAGCAACGAATGAAGGTTTTAGAACAATGCAAGATATGGGTCGTGAAATGATTTTAACGGGAGATTTAAATTTCAGAGAATACGATCGTGTTTTATCGGTGGAGTAATTTAAATGTCTTCAGAAACTTTTTCTTACAAAGGTATTTCAGCAGGAAAATATATCGAAGGTGAAATTGAGGCTCTTAATCAGGAAGAAGCCTCATTTAAACTTAAAGAACAAAAAGTAATTATTACTAATTTAACAAAAGTTAAAAAGAAAAAAGCTGCTAAAGATAAAAAAAAGGGTGGTGGTTTTTCTTTTGGAAAGAAAAAAGTAAAACCTGAGGATGTTGTAATATTTTCAAAACAATTTGCTACTATGGTTAAGGCAGGCCTGCCAATTCTTAATGTGTTAGGAATGCTGAGAGATCAAATTGAACATCCAACAATGAAAGAAATTATTGAAGATATAAGAAAAAGTTTAGAGGGTGGAATAACACTTTCAAAATGCTTTGAAAAATATCCACAAATTTTTGACAGTATTTATATAAACTTAATTAAAGCAGGTGAGGCTAGTGGTAAGCTTGATGTTTTCTTAATGAAATTAGTAGAATCTTTAGAAAAAAGAGAAAAGGTTAAAAAGAAGATCAAAAGTGCACTAACTTATCCAGTAGTTATGTTTACAGTTGCTATTACTGTAATGGTTTTTATGTTAATTAAAGTAGTTCCTGTTTTTGCGGAGATGTATGAAGGTATGGGGGTTGCTCTTCCTACGCCTACGGCTGTAATTATGACAGCTAGTAACTTTATGAGAGGATCAGGAGGCTTAACATTAGGTATTGTATGTATTTTGCTTTTTGCAATATTTAAATATACAACAACAAAAATACCGGCAATTAGATATAAATGGCATCAAAGAGTTTTAAAAATGCCTGTATTTGGTGACATGATTTTAAAATCATTGATTGCCAGAATTTCATTAATTATGGGTAACTTAAGTTCTGCTGGTGTAAATTTACTAGAGAGTATTGAAATTGCAAAAGCAGTAAGCAACAATGATGTAGTTACTCTTGCTTTAGAAAATGTAAAAAAAGGTGTTTTTTCAGGAGACACACTTACAAAACTATTTTTAAAAGAACCTGTTTTTCCACCGACATTTAGCCAGTTAATTTCTGTTGGAGAACAAACTGGTAATTTAGATGAAATGTTCACTTCAGTATCAAACTATTATGAAGAAGAGTTTGATACAGCAGTAGATAACATGTCTAGTTTA
The DNA here is from genome assembly GCA_902521675.1 of uncultured Pelagibacteraceae bacterium. Classification (GTDB taxonomy): domain Bacteria; phylum Pseudomonadota; class Alphaproteobacteria; order Pelagibacterales; family Pelagibacteraceae; genus Pelagibacter. The sequence continues at coordinate 4,289 of CABYSP010000007.1, read as the reverse complement.
ATTGAACCAATTATGATTGTGTTTATGGGTGGCATGATTGGTGGATTAATGATTGCGATGTATTCACCAATCTTTAACGTTGGTGCAATTATTGGTGGTTAGAAAGAATTAATTATTTAAATTTTTGGAAAGTATTAGATGGTTGATCCATGGTTTTTCACCTTCTTTAAAAACAACTGCATCCATTATTTGTTGAATAAAAAAAGTTCCTAATCCACCCGGTTTAATATCGTCAATTTTTCGGTGTCTGATTTTATCTTTTTCAACTGGTCTTCCTTTGTCAAAAAATCCTATTTCAAGATGACCATCACTTACTGAAATTTTGATTTCCATTTTATCTTCGGTTTGTTCGTTATTGTAAGCGTGTTTGACAATATTTTGTGCAGCTTCAGCAATAGCTAAAATTAATTCATCTTTTAACTCTTGATTAATATTTAATTTTTCAAAAACTTCTCTGCAGAAAGATCTAACATGCTTAAGATTAGATGAGTTTACCTCAAAATCTCTCTTTTCATCTACATTAGCTATATGAGATTGTTCCATTAATCCAAATTTAAGATTTGCTCTAGTTTTGCCATCATAATAACCTTTAGAACTGATTTACTGATTTCTTTCAAAGTAACTTTTGTTCCAAGCTCCATTGCTTTTTGATGACTTTCAATTAAAACTGATATTCCCGAAGAATCCATGTATTGAACTTCTTTCAAATTCAAGTGAACTTCTTTCTTTGCCTCAATAAGAGGCATTATAACTTCCTTAGCTTTTTCAGTTACATCCATGTCAATTTCACCGTCTAGATGAACTGTCGAGATATTTCCTTCTTCTGTAACTTTGTAGGTCATAAAGCCCTTTATTTAACAATTTTTTAGTAAAATCAATAAAAAATACAATCTATGATTGACCCAAAATGATTAATTGCATTATATTATTAAATACTATTAAATTATATACAGTTTAAAATTATTACAAAAATAAAAGAGGTTTTAAATATGAGAAATAAAAAAAATAAAGGTTTTACATTAATTGAGCTACTAGTTGTTGTAGCAATTATCGGGATTCTTGCGGCTGTTGGTGTTGTTGCTTACTCAGGTTACACAGCAGGTGCTAAAAAACAAGCATCTAACTCAAACCAAGCCGCAGTTACAAAATATATTGCTGCTGAATTACAAAAATGTAATATAGGTGAGACTAGTGCTATGGGTGGTAATTTAGCTTGCACAGGAAAAACTCATACAACTATATCTGATGCTGCAAAAAAAGCGTTGTCAGATTTTAAAAATCCATACCAAACTTCAAAAGCTGCAGTTACTGATGGAGGTACATCAACAGCTAATGGTGATGAAGGATTTACAAGAGTAGTTCCTACAAACTCTACAACGATTACGATTACCACTTGTATTGCATCAGCATGTAGTTCAGCAGATAACGTTAAAACTAATACAGTCACAATAGAGTAATTAATTAATATTGAAACACTCTTTTATGACTACCAAAAGTTCAGGGTTCACACTCATTGAGCTTTTGGTAGTCGTTGCAATTCTAGGTATTATAGCTGCAATTGGTATTACAAGTTACAATGGTTATGTATCAGGTGCGAAAAGAAAATCAGCTGAAAATGTTATGCAGCAAATTTCTTTAGGACAAACTGAATATTATTCAGATAATGGAATGTATTATATGAATAGTACAAGTACCAATTGCACCCCTTCATCATCAACATCTTCTGCAATAGAGACCAACTTGTTAGGTGGATCTGATAACATTACTCCAGAAATGGGATATGAATTATGTATTTCTAATGATGCCTCAAATTATAAAATAACAGCAAAAGAAACCGACGGAAATTGTCAGGTTACATTGACCGCTTTAAATGTAACTGCAAGACAAAACTGCTAATAATTTACCAATGAACTTTGAGGAAATTAAAAAGTTTTTTTCAAAAATTAAGGAAATTGATTTAACAAACAAATCAAAAATCTATTTAACAATTAGTTTAGTATGGATTATTTTTATTGGTTATCTTACCTGGTGGAATGGTCTTAAAAGTTTTGCTTTAGATAAAAGCTTTAGATGGGATGAGTGGTTTTGGTTTGGAATAGTTCCAGCTTTAGCACCTTATATTTTTTACTTTATCTGGAGAAAAAAAGATGAGTAAAGCATGGACAATGTAGATTTGGAATCAGTGAAGTCATTTGTCGATACTCTTTGGGTCATAGATTGTGCTATCTTAGTATTTATTATGCAAGCTGGTTTTATGTGTATGGAAACCGGTCTTTCAAGACATAAAAATAGTATAAACGTTGCTCTTAAAAATGCTGCTGACTTTGGTGTAGCAGTAGTAATTTTCTGGATTTTTGGTTTTGGGTTGATGTTTGGAACAAGTTGGAATGGTTTCATAGGAACTGATTTGTTTTTCTTTAAAACAGAAAATGCAGAATATATGACTTATTTTGTGTTCCAAGCAATGTTCGTAGCTACTGCTGCAACGATTGTTTCTGGTGCTGTAGCAGAGAGAATGAAATTTAATGGATATTTAATCATTACAATACTTGCAACCGGTATAATTTATCCAATTGTTGGTCATTGGGCTTGGTCTTCTAGTTATTTAAATAACATCGATGCTACAAGACAGTTACTTGCAGTAACAGGCCAAGTCAAAACTACTGGTTGGTTAACAGATATGGGTTTTGTCGATTTTGCTGGAAGTACCATCGTTCACTCTGTAGGTGGATGGATCGCATTAGCAGCTGTTTTAATTTTAGGCCCTAGAATTGGGAAATATTCAGAGGCAAATAAAGGAAAGTTTACAGGATCTAGTTTCCCATTAGCTGTTTTAGGAACTTTAATTTTATGGTTTGGTTGGTTTGGTTTTAATGGTGGAAGTAATGGTGCAATGGACGAAACAGTACCATTGATTTTAATTAATACATTTCTTGCCGCTGCATTTGGTTTGTTAACTGGTCTTGGAATTTCATTTGCTTTCTTTAAAAAACCAGATCCCTATTATGTAATATTGGGTCCACTTGCTGGGTTAGTAGCAATTACTGCTGGATGTAATTCAATGACATCAGTTACAGCTATTTTCGTTGGTATCATTGGAGCCATTATATCTATTTTTGTAAATGAAATATTAAATAAATTTGAGATAGATGATGTTGTTGGTGCAGTTCCAGTTCATCTAGCAGCAGGTATTTGGGGCACATTAGCAGTTGGATTATTCAGTGACTTAGAATTGTTAGATACTGGATTAACACGATTAGAGCAAATTGAAGTTCAGTTTATAGGCGTTCTCTCTATCGGTGCTTTTTCTTTTTTTGGATCATATATTTTATTAAAAATTTTAAATTATTTTTATCCTTTAAGAGTAAGTCCTTTGCATGAGGAACTTGGTTTAAATATTGCAGAACATAATGCAACATCCGTTGAGCATGATTTAATCAAAATTTTAGAAAAACAATCAGATAGTGGTGATTTAACAATTAGGGGGCCACAAGATCCTTTTACAGCAGGAGGAGTGATTGGATTATATTATAATAAATTGATGAATAAATTAGAGCAAAGTGAGACGGAAAGAAAAATATGGAGCGACAGAATTTCAAATGAAGTCAAGCTTGCAGTTAAGGTCCAAGAAAACTTTTTACCAAAAAGAAATTTAGAAAATTATCCTGTTCATGGAATTAATTTAGCAGCTAGAGAAGTGTCAGGAGACTTTTTTAGTTTTTATCCTCATAATGATAGTGTTTATTTTATAATTGCTGATGTTGCTGGAAAAGGTATTCATGCAGGAATGGTTATGGCTAAGGCGTCAACTTTATTTGAAATAATGTCTAGGGACAAAGTGGACCCAGATGAAATGATGTTTCATATGAATAATGATTTGTTTTTAACAAAAACAGGTGGAATGTTCGTAACTTGTATACTTGGTGAATATAACACAATCACAGATGAAATAAGATGGGTCAATGGAGGACATCAACCAGCAGTCATTAGAAATGAAAACGGCGAATACAAACAATTTGAGAGCAACTCACCTCCAATGGGTGTTGTTCCTCAAAAAGATAAATCGGTATACCATACACATAAAACAAAATTAAATGGACATAGGTTTTATGCTTTCACTGACGGATTATCCGAAAGTGAAAATGAAAGCGGTCAAGAAATAGGAATTGAGGGTTCAATTCAAATGATTGAGAAAAATTTCAATAAAGATGTTAAAAAACAACTTTCCGAAATTACAAAGGATGTTGTAAAAGCCGCAGGTGACAATAAACTAAGTGACGATTTAACGT
>CABYSP010000006.1 GCA_902521675.1 uncultured Pelagibacteraceae bacterium | reverse complement strand
GACCTGATGATTTTAATCTTTGTTTGAATAATGGTATTAAAGCGATAGAAACAGTTGATGGAGATGGGAAATATACAAAGAATGTAAAATTGTTTGAAGGAATGCATATTTTTAAAGCAAATCCTGTTGTTATTGAAAAACTTAGAGAACAAAAAAATTTACTCTTTAACGGTGAGTTGGTTCATTCATATCCACACTCATGGAGGTCTAAGGCTCCACTTGTGCACAGAGCTACTCCACAATGGTTTATTTCAATGGAAAGTCATAAATTAAGACATAAAGCATTGAAAGCTATTGATGAAACAACTTTTTATCCTAGCAAGGGTAAAGAAAGATTAAAATCAATGATAGAAACAAGGCCTGATTGGTGTGTTTCAAGACAAAGAGTTTGGGGAGTACCTCTTCCAATTTTTGTGAATAAAAAAACAAAAGAAATTTTAGTTGATGATGAGGTTACTGAAAACATTGCCTCTATTTATGAAAAAGAAGGCTCAGATTGTTGGTTTTCAGATGACCCACAAAGATTTTTGGGTAACAAGTATAAAGCTGAAGATTATGATAAATTGAGCGATATAGTTGAGGTTTGGTTTGATAGCGGTTCTACCCATTCATTTGTTTTAGAAAAAAGAGATGATTTAAAATGGCCAGCTTCAATGTATTTGGAAGGATCAGACCAGCACAGGGGTTGGTTTCACTCATCATTATTAGAATCTTGTGGAACTAGAGGTAAAGCTCCATTTGAGTCAATTTTATCACATGGTTTTGTTGTAGATGGCAAAGGTTTAAAGATGTCAAAATCATTAGGGAACGTAATTGCACCTGATGATATTTTAAAAAAGTATGGAGCTGACATCTTAAGAATTTGGGTAGCATCATCAAACTATGCAGAGGATTTAAGAATAGATTATTCTATTTTAGATCAACATGCAGAGTCTTATAGAAAAATAAGAAATACTTTTAGATATTTACTTGGGAATATAAATGATAATTTTGAACAAATTAACCTTGATGAGCTTGATGTAGAAGGGCTACCTGAATTAGAACAATTAATGTTGCATAAAATTTATATTTTAAACAATAATTTTAAACGTTATTTTAATAATTATGATTTTCACAATTTGTATAAAGAATTATTAAATTTTTGTACTGTTGATTTATCTGCTTTTTACTTTGATATTAGAAAAGATAACCTTTATTGTGATCCTATAGACTCAAAAAAAAGAAAATCAACCATTACACTTCTTAATATAATTTTAAATGCATTATTAAAATGGTTTGCCCCTATCTTGTCATTCACAACTGAAGAAATTTTTAAATTATTATTTAAGGATCAAAAAAGTATTCATCTTGAAAAATTTCTAGAAGTTCCTGATAAGTTTAAAAATCAAAAACTTAATGAGAAATGGACTGAATTAATTAAAATTAGAAATATTTGCAACATAAGTATTGAGGAAAAAAGAGCTAGTAAAGAAATTGGATCAAGTTTAGAGGCTGATTTAAAAATACAATTAAGTCATAAATTAAAAAATCTTACAGAACAGACCGATTTTTCTGAACTTTGTATTACCTCAAAAGCTGAGGTTGGTTATAAAAAAGATGATATTAAAACAACAGTAGTCACTTCTAAAGCAAGGGGATCTAAGTGTCCGATTTGTTGGAAGATTAAAGAAACAGCTTGCGACAGAGTTAACTGTGCTGTGAATTAGAAATGATTATAAGAAATTTAGGAAAAAATTTTTTAATTAATTTATTTTTCGTTCTATTGATTTTTTTCCTTGATAGAATTTCAAAAATTTATGTAATTTATCTAGATAAAAAAATTCTTGGATCTGACATATTTTCTTCGAAATATTTAAATATTAATTTGATCTGGAATGAAGGAATTGCATTTGGTTTATTTTCATTAGCAGATAAAACATTTTATAATTTTTTAACTATCTTCATTTTAATAATCATTCTAATTATTATTATTATGTTAAATAAAAGTGAAGGTTTGAAAAAGTACTCTCTTTTAATGATTTTAGGTGGTGCACTAGGAAATCTTTATGATAGAGTTTTTAATAAAGCAGTTCCAGACTTTATAGATTTTCACGTAGAAGAATTTCATTGGTTTATTTTTAATGTTGCTGATATATTTATTACTATTGGTGTAATATTTATGATATTTTTAGAATTTACTAACAATAAAAAAAAACATGAAAATATTTAAAAATTTTATCATTATTAATTTTTTATTATTATTATTATCTTGCTCAGTAGTTAAAGAGGGTTTTCAAAATCCAAAGAAAAAAAGTAGTGATGAATTTCTTGTGGAAAAAAAATCACCATTAGTAATGCCACCGGAGTTTGATAAATTGCCTATTCCTGAAAATAACCAGCTAGATAGCAATTCTGATCAAAAAACAATTGAGGATTTACTTAACCAAAGTGAGGACAAAACCACTGTTTTAGATAATGATAATAATGAAAGTTTAGAAAAAACGTTATTAGAAAAAATTAAGCAAAATTAATGCTCACGTCAGGAATTAATTTTATAAATTTTAAGCAACAAAAAAAAAATAAAAAAATCAAACAATTACTAAATAAAATACTTAAAAACAGAAATGAAGTAATTCAATCTTTAGATAAAAATTATAAATATAGTTATAATATCAATAAACTTAGAAAATTTAAAACTTCAAAAAATTTTAAAATAATTGGAATGGGGGGATCTACGCTTGGGGCCCAAGCAATTTATGACTTTTTAAAACCTAAAATTAAAAAAAATTTTGAATTTATAGATAATTTGCAATCAACTAAAAAAAAAAAAGAACAAAAAAACTATACAAACTTTATCATTTCAAAATCGGGTAATACAATTGAAACTATCGCTAATTCAAATATCTTGATTAAGAAAAAAGATAAAAATATTTTTATAACAGAAAATAAAAATAATTATTTATACTTATTAGCCCAAAAGTTGAAATCAGAAATTGTACATCATAATAATTATATAGGTGGAAGATTTTCTGTTTTATCTGAAGTTGGCATGTTGCCTGCTGAGTTTATGGGGCTTAAAACAAATAATTTTAAACAATTAAATAATTTAATTAAAAATAAAAATTACTTAAATTGCTTAATATCAAATGTAAGCTCAATTATAAAATTTGCAAAAAATAAAAAATATAACTCAATCATTATCAATTACGATGAAAATTCTGAAACTATATTTAAATGGTATCAACAATTAGTTGCTGAAAGCTTGGGAAAAAAAAACCAGGGTATTCTTCCAATAATATCAAATATGCCAAAAGATAATCATAGTGTTATGCAACTTTATTTAGATGGTTTTAAAAACAATTTTTTTACTTTCTTTTATGTTCATGAAAAAAATTCTTATAAAATAAATAATAATCTTGTTCTGAATTCACAAAAATTTTTAAAAAATAAAAATTTTTCTCAAATAATTTATTCTCAAAAAAAAGCTACAGAGAATGTTTTTAGAAGAAAAAAAATACCTTTTAGAAGTTTTGAAATTAAAAAAAGAGATGAAAAAACTTTAGGTGAGTTATTTTGTTTTTTTGTATTAGAGACAATTTTAATTGGAAAATATTTAAAACTAAATCCTTATGATCAGCCTGCTGTTGAATTAATTAAAAAAGAAACAAAAAAAATTTTGACTTAATAAATTAAAAAAATTATTTTAGATAATCCATACTTTTTCTCCTCAACAATTTCAAAGCCCTCTGGAAAAGTATCTTTTTCATTTTTATGTCTGTGCAATATTATTACTCCATTTTTTTTTAATATTTTTGTATTTTTAATATTTTCAAAAATACTATTAAGATTTTTATCTTTATATGGTGGATCCATAAAAATAATATCTATTTGGTTTTGAAGATTTAAAAATATATTTTCTTTATAAATATTTTTTTTTACTATTTCATAATTTTTAACTGTTTTTAAACTTTCTAAGTTTTTTTTTAAAATCGGTAAAGCTCCCTCGTAGTTTTCTACAAAAATTACTCCCTTTACACCTCTTGACAAGCATTCTAGTCCAAATGAGCCAACACCTGAAAATAAGTCTAAAATAAAAGAGTTATTTAGATTAATTTCAAATTTATTTGAATGATTAATTATATTGAAAATCGACTCTTTTACTAAATCTTTTAAAGGTCGTGTTTTAAAATTAATTGGTTCAAAAATTTTTTTACCTCTAAAAGTTCCTGATATTATTCTCATTTATCAATAACTTTATAACCAATATCTTTTCTATAAAATCCATTTTTCCAATTTAATTTATTTAAATTTGAAAAAATCTTTTCCCTTGCGGTTTTAAAATTTTTAGAAAGGCTTACAAAATTTAATACTCGACCACCAACAGCATAAATTTTATTATCTTTTTTTAAAGTACCAGCATGAAATAAATAGTCTTCATTTCCTAAATCAACTTTGTTTAAATTATAAATTTCTATATTTTTTTTGAATGCTTCGGGATAGCCTTTTGAGCACACAACAACACATAAACTTTTTTTGTCTGACCACTCAATATTAATTTCATTCAATTTTTCATCACAACATGCTAAAAAAATCTCAATTAAATCTGTTTTTATTTTTGGAAGTATAGTTTGACATTCTGGATCACCCATTCTTACATTATATTCAATTAAGTAAGGTTCATTTTTAACAATCATAAGTCCAGCATATAAGAAACCTTTGTAATTAGTTCCAAGCTCTGATAATCCTTTGAGAGTAGGATTAATAATTTTATTTATAATTTTTTCTTCTAAATCTTTGTTTATTAATCTTGATGGAGAGTATGCGCCCATACCTCCAGTATTTTTACCTTTATCACCCTCTAAAACTCTTTTATGGTCTTGAGCTGTTTGAAAATTTTTAAAAACCTTTCCATCATGTACAGTGAAAAAACTCATTTCTTCACCATCTAAAAATTCCTCGATGAGTAAGTTGTTTGCTTTTCCAAATTTACCATTAAAAATTTCTTCAATAGCCAAGTCCCCCTCATTTGTATTATTACAAATATACACCCCCTTTCCAGATGCAAGATTGTCTGCCTTAATTACAATTGGAAATTTTGATTTAACTAAAAAGTTTTTTGCATCGTTTTTATTTTCAAAAATTCCAAATTTTGCAGTTGGTATGTTAAATTTTTCACATATTTTTTTGGTAAATATTTTTGAACCTTCGAGTTGAGCAGCTATTTTGCTTGGTCCAAAAACCTTGATTTCATATTTTGCTAAATAATCAACCAAACCGTCAACCAAGGGTTTTTCTGGACCAATAATAATTAATTCAATTTTATTTTTTAAAACAAAGTCCTTTAACAATTCAAAATTTTCCAGATTTATATCTATATTTTTTGCAATATTTTCTGTTCCAGCATTACCAGGAAAACAAAAAATTTTATCTATTTTTTTTGAATTTATTAGACTTTTACAGATTGCATGCTCTCTTCCACCGCTTCCTATTATGCCAACTTTCATATAAAACTATATAAACTAAAAATGATAAAAAAATTAGCAAAATTAAAATATTTACCAAATAATTTTCAAATTATTGAACCAGGAGACTATGTTGTGTGTGCAGTTTCAGGGAAAGAAATAAGTTTAGATAAACTTTCTTACTGGAATGTAGAATTACAAGAGCCTTATTATTCATACCGAGAAGCATTTGAAAGAAGAGAAAAAATTGTCAAAAATTAATTTATTTCCAACGGTTGTGAGACCATATCCATTGTTCTGGTCTTTTCTTTATCATTTTTTCAAGAACTCGGTTTAATTCATCAGTTATGTCTTGAATTGTCGATTTTTCTTTAAAAATTATTGGCTCTTTGATGCTTATTTTAAATTTAATATTCTCAACTCTTTCAATATAAACCGGCACTGCTGAGATCTTAAATTTTTTAATTAATTGAGCCGGAATAGTTGTTGTTAAGGCTTTTTGGTTAAAAAAATTTGATAAAACCCCTTCAGACACTCTTTGATCTATCATTATTGCAGATGAATAGTTTTCTTTTTTTAATTGAGTCAATCTTTTTAAGCCACCAATTCCTTTTTTGATTTGATTTCTGCAAATATATTTTTTTCTTATTCTTTCCATAATTAAATTTAAAAAAATATTATTTAAAGGTCTATAAACTGCACACAATTTAATACCAGATTTTTCTATACATTGTGCCATCAATTCGAAATTACTCAAATGGCCAGAAAAAAATACAACTTGTTTATTTTTATTTTTTATATCATCTAAGATTTCTTGTCCTTCAATTTCTATATTTTCTTTAAGCTTTCCAAATCTATAGTTTTTAATAAACATATATTCTGCAAAAATTCTTCCATAATTATTCCACATCAGATTAATAATTTTATTTAAATTTACTTGATCAATGTCGGGCATAGCCTTTTTAATATTTTCCTGAATTAATTTCTTTGATCTGAAAAAGGGACCAATAAATTCAAATATCTTTCCACTTAAATTTGAAGATAGGTTTGCTCCAAAAATTTTAAACATTAAAAAACAAGTTATCACTATTAAAAATTGGGTAAAATATTTTATGTATTTCATAAATCCACGATTAATTTTAATAATTTTTGTTCGTCAATGATTTTTAATTCTGATTTTATAAATTTAATTTGATCTGTTTTAAACTTTCCAAGTCTTACGTAATCTTTTTCTGTTGTAATTATTTTACAATTTAGATTTTTTGCATAATTTAAGATTTGATCTATGTCTTTTTTTGTATAGCTATAGTGATCAGGAAATTCATATTCTTTAATAACTATTAAACCACTTTTTTTTATCATAGAACTAAAAGTTTGATGATTCCCAATCCCTGAAAAAATAATATATTTATCTTTATTATCAAAGTTTTCCAAGTTAATAGGTTCGTATTTACCAATATGAATATTTATTTCTGGATTAATTTTTAATATTTGTTCTTTGAGATTTTCTAAATTTTCTAAATTTCCATTTAAAAACAGATGTTTATATTTTTTTAAGTTCTTTAAGTTTTCTCTTAGTGGACCAGAAGGAATAGTCATTCCATTTCCAATCCAATTTAAGTTATTAAAACAAACAAAACTTGCATCATAATTAATAGAATTGTCTTGAAGACCATCATCAAAAATTGCAAATTCATAATTTTCTTTTTCAGCTAGTTTAACTGCATCTAATCTTTTTTTAGATAAAAAAAGTGTTCCATTTTTTTTTAAAATTTCCTGTTCATCTATTTGATTTTTGTAATATTTTTTTACAAAACAAGATTTTATATTTTTCTGTTTTAAAATTTTATTTATCTTTATGCATAATGAGGTTTTTCCCGTTCCTCCAACGTAAATATTTCCGACGCATATTGTTTTTATTTTTAAAACTTGATTTTTTGGATGAAATTTAAATTGACTGATAATTTTAATTAGTATTGAAATTGGATATAAGAGATATGCTAATAAATTTCTGTGTTTATAGTCCCAAAATTTAGGTTTTTTTAAATTCATTATTAATTTGATTATCTAATTCTTTTATTGTGTCTTTAAGTACTTTTTTTCCAATATTTCTTAATTTTAAACCTATTTTTTTATTTTTTTTAAATATTATAGATGAAGCTAGTTGTTCCGGAGTTGTAATTTTTTTCGAGACATTAAATGATCTTAAAAGTTTATAAATATCAGTAAAGTTTTGTGTGTTTGGTCCATGAATGATCCTAGATCCAAAACGAGCAGCCTCTAATGGATTTTGACCTCCTCTTTTAACAACAGATCCACCCAAAAAAACTGACTTTGCAATTTTATGGAATTTTTTAGTCTCACCAAATGTATCTACAATATAAATATCAATATTATTAAGATTTGTTTTTTTTAAACTGTGTAAAGATATATTTAAATTAAATTTTTTTAAATCAGATACTATTTCTCCAACTCTATCTATATGTCGTGGTATGATTATTGTTAACAAATTTTTAAATTTTTTTTTAAGCGCCATATGTGCTTTAGCACAGAATATCTCTTCATTGTAATGAGTACTTGATGCAACCCAAACTTTCTTTTTAATAAATTCTAATTTAAGTTTTTCATTTAATTTTAAAAATTTATCATCATAGTTTTCTGCAAATTTTAAATTTCCTAAGTTTTTTATTTTATTAAATCCAATTTTTTTCAGGTATAATTTTGTTTCTAAATTTTGAGGGTAGGCAATAGAAATTTTATTAAAAATACTTTTACTAAAATTTTTTACCTTCATCCATTTGTTGATACTCTTTTTTGTTAATCTTGCATTTAAAAGTAATAAGGGAATATTCTTATCATTAATTTTTTTAAACATACATGGCCAAATTTCAGAGTCTATAAAAATTGCAGTACTTGGTCTCCAGTAGTTTAAAAATTTATTAACAAAAATAATATGATCGATCGGATAAAATTGATGAATTATTTTTTTAAAATTGAATTTTTTAATTACTTTAGATGAACTTAGTGTACTCGATGTAACAAGTATTTGATGTATAGATTTTTCTTTTTCATACTTTTTAAGCAGTGGTATTATACTTATCAATTCACCAACACTTGCGCCATGAAACCAAATTAATCTTCCATTACTCCTTATTTTTGTTGGAATACTAATTTTTTCTTTAAATCTCCTTTTATCTTCTTTGTTTTTAAATATTCTATAAATTAATATTAATGGAGAAAGTATTAATATTAGTGAAATTATAATTTGATAAATAAAAAACATATTTATTTTTGAATCTGTTTTTCATAAAAACTTTTATACAATTCAGATTTATCTATTAAAATCTCGTGTCTACCACTCTCTATAACCTTACCTGAATCAATTACATAAATGTTATCAGAATTTAAAATCGTTGATAGTCTATGTGCAATAACTATTGTAGTTTTATTTTTGGTTAATATTTTAAGTGCTTCTTGAATTTTATTTTCAGTTTCTGAGTCTAATGCTGATGTTGCTTCATCTAATAAAATTATTGAACTATTTTTCATCATAGCTCTCGCAATCGATAGTCTCTGCTTCTCACCTCCAGATAATCTAACTCCATTTTCACCAATTAATGTGTCGTACTTTTGAGGTAGGTTTTCTATAAATTCATCACAGAATGATAATTTAGCAACTTTGTAAACCTCATCATCTGTTGCATCTTTTTTGGCATATTTTATGTTATTCTTTATGGTATCATCAAATAAAGTAGTTTCCTGGCTTACCATTGAAATTTCTTTTCTAATTGACGTTATTGTAGATTTATAAATTGATTGTTCATCAATTGATATATCTCCTGATTGAGGATCATAAAATCTAGGAATTAGATTTAATATTGTAGATTTTCCTGATCCACTATGCCCCACGAGAGAGGTCATTTTTCCACCTTTGAATTCAAGATTGATCGAACTTAAGGTTTCACCTTCTTCTACTTCATAGGAAAAATTTATATCTTTAAACTTAATCTTCGAATTTTTAATTATAATTGGTTTCGCTTCTGAAATATCATTTATGGAATTTTCTTGATCAATTATAGGAAGTATTCTTGATGCAGCAGATAATCCTTGGTTTAATACTAAGTTGAGTGTTGATAAAGCCCTTACTGGTTGGTAAGCAAGCATCATAGCAGCAAGAAAAGAGAAAAAATTATTAATATCTACCTCTCCTCTAGACATTAATTTTCCTGAATAAAATATCAACACCGCAATCATTATTCCAGTAAGAGTTTCCATTATAGGAGACATTCTTACAAATACAGTAAGTATCTTTTGATTTTTTTCTTTAAGCTGCGTTAAGTGTTTATCGGCTCTTTCCTTTTCATAGTCTTCACTTTGAAAAATTTTTATTAATTTATGATTTTTAAACAATTCTACAAGATATGAAGTTAAAAACCCTGATTTTTCTTGTGCTTCTGTTGCAACTTTACTAATTCTTTTTCCAAGTGTCTTTGCTGAAAAACTTGCCAGAGGTATCATTATAATTGAAATTAAAGCTAGTTTCCAATTTTGAATAAACATTACAAAAAGTAAACCAAGTAAAGTTAAAGAATCTTTAAACAAAGTTAAAATGGCGTTACTTAACAAATTTGTTATATGAGTTACATCATAAGTAAGGTTAGAAATAAATTTTCCAGAATGTTTTTTATCTATGATTTGAGTGTCAGTTCTGATTAGGTTATTAATCATATCATACTGAAGTTTTTTTTTTATTGACTCTCCAACATTGATCATAGTTGCTTTTGCTAGATACAATGAAAAACCTTTGACGGTGAAAGCAATGATAATTAGAAATGGTATTAATAATATTAAAGATTGATCTTTTTCAATAAATAGTTTTTTTATTGCTGGATCTAAAAGCCATGCAATTCCAGATGTACTGCCAGCAACTAATATAGAGTAAAATGCTGATAAAATTATTTTATTTAAGTATTTTTTTGAATAATCTTTATATAATCTTTTATATATTTCTGTTTTTTTCATTATATATTTTTCAAAATCAAAATATTTAAAAATATTATTAATCCAAATAAATTATTACTTTTAAAAGCTTTCAGACAACTTTTAGAGTCTTTAAAATCAAAAAATTTTATTTGATAAAAAAATAAATGAATGAGTGGAATAAACATTAACAAATAATAGCTAAAATGAAATTTCATTAAATATCCTCCAATTACAAAGAGGATTAAATGTATAGAATAACATATGAATAAAAATTTTTTAGCTTTTCCTTTAAATTTTATTGAGGTTGATTTTAATCCTATAATTTCATCATCTTTAATATCTTGATATCCATAAATAGTGTCGTATCCCAGTGTCCAAAATATGGCTCCGATATAAAAAATTATTGGAATTAAACTTATTTGACTTTCTACTGAGGTCCATCCAAGAATTAATCCATAATTAAAGGTTATTCCCAAAAAAAGTTGTGGCCAGTAAGTATATCTTTTCATAAGTGGATATGTAAAAGCTAATGGCATAGACCCTAATGCTAAAACAATAGTGAATAAGTTAAAGTTTAGCAAAACTAACAAAGCTAATAAGCACAAAGTTAGTGCATAAAAAATACCAAGTTTGATGCTCACATCACCAGAGGCGATTGGACGATTTTTTGTACGGAATACCTTTGCATCAAATTCTCTATCGAAGATATCATTAACTATACATCCTGCAGATCTCATTAAAACTGAACCAAAAAAAAATAAAATTAAATATAAAAAATATTTATTTAAATTTGAGGAAAAATCGTAAGCTAAAGTTAGTCCCCAAGCACAAGGCCAAAACAATAGCATAAAGCCAATTGGTTTTTTTAATCTAGTTAATTCAATGAAAAGATTTAATTGGTTCATATTTTACTTGTAAATAACAAAGGCTAGTTTCATAATCAAATTGATTCGTATGAATATAGATTACACAGTCACAGCACTCATGTTCCCGGCAATTCCTTTATTAATGGGGGTTTATAGCAACAGGTTTCATTCTCTTAGTATTCTAATTAGACAGCTTCATGATGAGCATGTTTATGAAAAACACATTCCTCCAGAATGGAAAAAACAGTTTATTAATTTGAGCGGAAGAATAACTCTCTTAAGGTGGACTATACTTTTTGCAGCTTTTGGGTTTCTTTTTAATATGCTGACTGTATTTGCTCTTTATTTGGATGAAGTATTTCTAGCTAGAGTTATTTTTGGTTCATGTTGTCTATCAATGATTATTTCAATAATTTTTTTTATAAGAGAAATTCAAATCTCAACAAACGCACTAAAGCTACACATGTCAGATATGGATGTGGATGTTAGTTAGGAACTATTACAGCTGGGCCTAAAATTTTTCTTCCTTCAAGATCTTCATGAGCTTGAATAACTTCATCTAACTTATACTTTTTGAAAATTTTAATTTTTACTTTCCCAGAACTAATTTTTTCAAACATTGTTTTTGAAGCTTCATCCAATTCTCCTCTTGTTGAAAGGTACTGCTGCATAGACGGTCTTACAAGATACAGGCCTTTTGGTTGAATGACTTTTGGCACATTAATATCTGATAATGGACCTGATGCGTTTCCAAAAGAAACCATCATTCCCCTTGTCGCTAAGCATTCAATTGATCCATTCAAAGTGTCTTTTCCAACTCCATCGTATACAACAGGGACACCCTTGCCATTCGTAATTTCCAAAACTTTCTTTGCAAAATCTTCTTTATTATAATTAATTACGTGATCGTAACCATTTTCTTTTGCTATATTTAATTTTTCATCAGAACCAACTGTACCTATAACAGTACAACCTAAACTTTTTGCCCACTGTCCAAAAATTTGACCAACTCCACCTGCAGCTGCGTGAAATAATATTATTTCTCCTGATTTAACAGGATAAGTTTTATGTAAAAGATAAAAAGTTGTTAAACCCTTTGTCATTAAAGTTGCAGCTATTTCTAAATCAATACCATCTGGCACTTTAACTAAATTTTTAATTGGATAGTTTCTGTGTGAACAATATGAACCTAAAGGGATGCCTGCGTAAGAAATTTTATCACCAACTTTGAAGTCTTTTACATTTTCTCCAATATCAGTAATAACCCCAGCACCCTCTAAACCTAGACCAATCGGTAGTTTTAATGGGTACAAACCTGATCTGTGGTAAGTATCAATGTAGTTAAGACCAATTGCTTTTTGTTCAATGGTTACTTGATCTGGACCAGGTTTATCTAAAGTTATATCCTTAATTTCTAAAACTTTAGGTCCACCGGTTTTATTAATTTCTACTGCTTTCATAATTTATTTTACAAATGTACCATTATGATAATCTTGAACTGCTTGCAAGATTTCTGCTTTAGTATTCATCACAAATGGCCCACCTCTAGCTATTTCTTCATTTATTGGCTTACCCGAAATTACTAAAAACTTAGCATTTGATTTAGCTTTAACTGTTAAATCTTCACCTTTCGTTAATAATATTAAAGTACTATCTTTCACATTTTCATGATTGTTTTTGCCTATTTCAATTTCACCATTAATTAAATAAATAAACGTGTTGTGAGTAGATGGTAATTTAAAATTGAAATCTTTACTTTTGTTGAGTTCAACATCAAAATAAACTGGCTCAACGTTATGACCTTTTACTGGCCCTTCAGCTTTTTTAAATTTTCCAGCTATTACTTTTACTTGTTTATCATGATCTTTATGAACACTCATCTTATCAGCATCGATATAAATATACTCAGGCTTACTCATTTTTAATTTGGCTGGCATATTGATCCACAATTGAAATCCATGAAGTTTACCTTCTTTCATTGCAGGCATTTCAGAATGAATAATTCCACTACCTGTTTTCATCCACTGAACATCACCAGCAGTCATTCTACCTTCACCACCAGTACTATCTTTGTGTTCAAAATCTCCAGCTAACATATAAGTCACCGTTTCTATTCCTCGATGAGGGTGGGGTGGAAAACCTGCAATGTAATCCTCACTATTTTCAGATCCGAATTCATCTAACATTAAAAAGGGATCAAAGTAATTTGGTTCAACACCAATACTTCTTTTTAATTTAACTCCAGCACCGTCAGAAGCTGGAATAGGGTCTATAATTTTACTTACTTCGATATTTTTCATGATTAGTACATAAGAATTTTTTATATTATATCAAGTAACCTACTAAGATGATCGATTTGATGTTTTGGTACATAATCTAGATTATCAAAAATATTATTGTTTCTATTAACCCAAATAGAATTATAACCGTAATTGCCACCACCAGATACATCCCAAGTATTTGCACTCAAAAAAGCAACTTCATTTCTTTGAATATGATATTTCTTTATTGGAATATCATAAACTTTTGAGTCCGGTTTATAAACTCTAACTTCTTCAATTGAAAAAATATCATCAAATATATTTTCTAAATTATTGCTCTTAACCAATTCCTTAAGAAGGGAAGGAGTACCATTGGACAGAATAGCAAGTTTAAAATTTTTTTCTTTTAAAGATTTTAAAACTTCAGGAACTTCTTTGAAGGGGGAAAGAATTTTATAAAGATCTAATAGCTCATTTCTCATTGAAGAGTCTATCTCATAAGCTTTCATAGATTTATTTAAACTTTCTTCTGTCACCTGCCAAAAATCCTTATGACGTTTCATTAAACTTCTTAGCCAAGTATATTCTAATTGTGTAGTTCTCCAATAATTAGCAAAACCTTCCCACTTATCACCTATTTTATCTTTACATTTTTCAGCAGCTGAGTTGACATCAAATAAGGTGCCGTAAGCATCAAAAATTATTGCTTTAATATTTTTCATAAACTAATTTATCAATATGAGTAACATTAGATTATTTTATTCAAAAAGTTTATCTCTTAATTTGACTGACAAACTTAATAAATCTCAGTCTCACTATGTTTCAAAAGTTATGAGACTTAAAGAGAAAGAAGTTTTCTCTCTTTTTAATAGTAGTGGAGAATGGGAAGCTAAAATTTTAAATATAACCAAAAGCATAGTTGAGTTTAATGTTACGAAGCAATTAAGACAGAAAGAAAATACTAAAGATCTCTGGCTGGCTTTTTCTCCTATTAAATCAAATTACTTTAATTTCATGATACAAAAAGCTACAGAGCTTGGTGTAACTAAGTTTTTACCAATTATTTTTGAGAGGACAATTGTTAGAAAAATAAATAAAGAGAGATTGGAAAAAGTAATCATAGAAGCTGCCGAACAATCAAACAGAATAACTGTTCCATCAATTGAAGAGCCTCAAAAATTAAAAAGCTTTCTAAATTATGATATGGATTTAATATTTACTGACCTTAACACTGCTAATACAAAAATTGATCTAAAAAAGTTAACAACTAAAACCACTTGCGTAATCATAGGGCCGGAGGGAGATTTTTCTGAGGAGGAGAGGGAAGAGATTCTTAAATTTAATGGTGTTCAGGCTATTAAAATCAATGAAAACATCTTGAGATCTGAAACAGCTGTGATTTCTGCTTTATCGATCATTAATTACGCCATTAATTGATATTTTGTCGCTAAAAGTAAAAGTGTATTTTTTTAAAAGACGCTCTATATAGGGTAAAAAAATGAAAAAACTTTTATATATATTTCTAACATTCTTTATCACTTCAAGCGCATTCGCTAATCAACCAGTCGATTGGCAACTAGGTTTTCAAAAGGCTGCTTCCGAGACTATGAGAGATATCGTAAATTTTCATGATAAATTGTTGTTACCAATTATAATAGCAATCAGTGTTTTTGTTCTATTTTTAATGGTTTATGCTTGTATAAGATTTAGAGCTTCAGCAAATCCAGTTCCATCAAAAAGAACTCATAATGTTGCTGTTGAAGTTTTATGGACTTTAATTCCATGTTTAATTCTGATCGTGATGGCAGTGCCATCATTTAAAATTTTATATAAACAAGATGCAATTCCAAAAGCAGACATAACTGTTAAAGCTATAGGATATCAATGGTACTGGGGATATGAGTATCCAGATGAAAATATTTTCTTCGACTCTTACATGATCGAAACTAAGGACTTAAAAGAAAACGAGCCAAGACTGTTAGCTGTAGATAATGAACTGGTTGTTCCTGTAAATAAAGTTGTTAAGGTAATGATCACTGCTAATGATGTTCTACATGCTTGGGCACTCCCTTCTTTTGGAGTAAAACGAGACGCTGTGCCTGGAAGAATAAATGAAACTTGGTTTAAAGCAGAAAAAGTTGGAACTTATTATGGTCAATGTTCTGAACTGTGTGGAATTAAACATGCGTTTATGCCAATTGAAGTTAGAGTTGTTACTGAAGAAGAATATCAAGACTGGTTGTTAGACGCTAAAGTCAAATTTGCAAAAGAAATTAATGAAGAAAATCAATTTAAAAAACTAGCGAGCAAATAATATGTACACACAAACAGCATCACACGACGATCATCATACACCAACTGGTTGGAAACGTTGGGCTTATTCAACTAACCACAAAGATATTGGAACTATGTATCTAATATTTGCAATTATTGCAGGTGTGATTGGTACCGCATTTTCAGTTTTGATGAGAATGGAATTGATGCATCCAGGTGATGGAATTTTAGGTGGAAACTATCATTTATATAATGTCTTAGTTACTGGTCATGGTTTAATAATGATTTTCTTTATGGTTATGCCAGCAATGATAGGTGGCTTTGGTAACTGGTTTGTTCCAATAATGATTGGTGCACCTGATATGGCATTTCCTAGAATGAATAACATTTCATTCTGGCTTCTACCGACATCATTCATTTTATTAATAATGTCAATTTTCATGGATGGCCCTCCAGGTCAAACAGGAGTAGGAGGAGGATGGACAATATATCCTCCGTTATCATCTACAGCAGGTCAACCAGGTCCAGCAATGGATTTTGCAATTTTAAGTCTACACTTAGCTGGAGCCTCTTCAATTTTAGGTGCAGTAAACTTTATTACTACAATTTTAAATATGAGAACACCTGGCATGACACTTCATAAAATGCCATTATTTGCTTGGTCAATATTAGTAACAGCTTTCTTATTATTATTGTCATTACCAGTTTTAGCAGGAGCAATTACTATGCTTCTTACAGATAGGAACTTTGGAACAGCTTTCTTTGATGCACAAACTGGAGGAGATCCAGTTCTATTCCAACATTTATTTTGGTTCTTTGGTCACCCGGAAGTTTATATTTTAATTTTACCAGGTTTTGGAATGATCAGTCATATTGTTTCAACATTTTCTAGAAAACCAGTTTTTGGATACTTAGGAATGGCTTATGCAATGGTTGCAATTGGAATAGTTGGTTTCGTTGTTTGGGCTCACCACATGTATACAGTTGGTTTAAGCACAGACACTAAAGCATACTTTTTAGCTGCAACGATGATCATTGCAGTTCCAACCGGTATAAAAATATTTTCATGGATAGCAACTATGTGGGGTGGTTCGATTTCATTTAAAACTCCAATGGTTTGGGCTTTAGGATTTATATTTTTATTTACTGTTGGTGGAGTTACCGGAGTAGTCCTTGCGAACGCTGGAGTGGATACTGCAATGCATGATACTTACTACGTTGTTGCTCACTTTCATTATGTACTATCTTTAGGAGCTGTGTTTGCAATCTTTGCAGGATTTTACTATTGGTTTGGAAAAATGACTGGTTATGAGTACTCAGAGTGGATGGGTCAATTACACTTCTGGTTAACGTTTATCGGGGTGAACTTAGTTTTCTTCCCACAACACTTTTTAGGCCTTGCGGGAATGCCAAGAAGATATGCTGACTATCCAGATGCTTTTGCAGGATGGAATTACATTTCTTCTATTGGTTCTTATATTTCTGTAATTGGATTGGTGGTATTTTTTATAAACCTTGCTTATGCGTTTTATAAGAAAAAGGCTGCAGCACAAAACCCATGGGGAGAAGGTGCTACAACTTTAGAATGGACTGTACCATCTCCACCTAATTTTCACACTTTTGAAGAATTACCAAAGTTTGAAGATGAAGAGGGTGTTGAAAAATCTACTAGCTAAGTATAGCAAACAAGATTTTTTAACTTTAAATTAATGATTAAGTCTAAATTAAAAAATAGGAACTTATCTCAAGAAGACGCCTTTAATTTATCTGAATTATTTAAATTAATGAAACCAAGAGTAATGTCTTTGGTTATCTTTACATGTGCAGTTGGATTGTTAATGGCTCCAAATATAATTCCAACAAAAGATGCAATCATTGGAATAATTTTAGTTTCAATTGGAGCAGGAGCAGCTGGGGCTTTAAATATGTGGTACGAGTCAGATTTAGATGCCCTTATGACAAGAACTTGTTTGAGACCAATTCCAACAGGCAAGGTAAATAGAAATCAAGCACTAGTATTTGGAATTTCTCTTTCGATTTTTTCCGTGATTGCGCTTGATTATTATTCAAATAGAATATCAGCTAGTTTATTACTTTTTACTATTTTGTTTTATGTATTTGTTTATACAATTTGGTTAAAAAGAAAAACTCCGCAGAATATAGTAATTGGAGGAGCTGCAGGAGCACTGCCCCCAGTTATTGGCTGGACTATAGCTACTAATTCTTTGACTTTTGAACCAATTACTTTTTTCTTAATTATATTTTTTTGGACTCCTTCACACTTTTGGGCTCTAAGTTTGTATAAATCTGATGATTACAAAAAAGCTAAAATTCCAATGCTTCCTTTAACTAATGGAGTTGAGAGTACAAAATTAAACATATTTGTTTATTCTTTAACAATGTTACCTGTAATTATTTTGCCTTATGCAATTGGCTTTGTAGGTATAACTTTTTTAATCCCATCTTTAATTTTGACAATTTATTATAATTATTTATGTTTCGACCTTTATAAATTTAAAAAAAACAAATTTGATGCAAAAAAAGCAAAATCTATTTTTGGATATTCAATTTTGTATTTATTTTTAATTTTTGTTATTTTTTTAATTGATAAAATTTTATGATAACACCTGACAAAAAAACAAAGAAAAAAAATATAATAACTGCTATAGCAATTTTAGCATTTATGGTATTTTTATTTATTTTTACTTTATACAACGTTGGAGTATTTGATAGACAGATATGATTAAAGGCAAAACATTAACTCCTTTACTTTTAGCTGGGATTTTTATCCTTATGTTAGGATTGTCTTTTGCAGCAGTGCCTTTGTATGATTTGTTCTGTAGAGTTACCGGTTTTGGAGGAACAACCCAGGTTTCAAATGAAGCTCCAAAAATAGTTTTAGATAAGGTTGTAAGTGTGAGGTTTGATACAAATGTGAATAATCTTGATTGGAATTTCAAAGCAAAATCAAACGTTATTGACGTGAAAGTTGGTCAGGTCAACAGAATTGAATTTGAAGTTGAGAATTTAGGAAACGAAACAACTCATGGTGTAGCTAGTTTTAATGTTTCCCCAGCAAGTTTTGGCAAATATTACAGTAAATTAGGATGTTTTTGTTTTGAAAAACAAGAGCTGAAGGCAGGAGAGAAGGCAACTTACGTAATGACTTTCTATTTAGACCCTGACCTTGTGAACGATCCAACTACAAAAAATCTACAAGATGTAACTATGTCGTATACTTTTTTCTCGACAGATTACTATAAACAATCATAATCACGAAAAAATGTCAGCAGAAAAAAAACACGATTACCACTTAGTTGATCCAAGTCCCTGGCCAATCTATACATCTTTTGCATGTTTAGTATTAGCTATAGGTGCAATTTTTTATATGCATAACGGTATTTCATGGGGAATGTATCTTGGTTTAGCTTTGTTGATTTATGGTGCATATATGTGGTTTAGAGATGTAGTAATTGAAGCTGAACATCAAGGTCATCATACTCCTGTTGTTCAAATTCATCATAGATATGGAATGACTTTATTTATTGCTTCAGAGGTGATGTTCTTCGTTGCATGGTTCTGGGCTTACTTTGACATAAGCTTGTTTCCAAATGAATTTGTTGGAAATGTATGGCCACCAAAAGATATTGAAACATTTGATCCTTGGGATATTCCTTTGATAAATACTTTAGTTTTATTATTATCAGGAACAACTGTGACCTGGGCTCATCATTCTTTATTGGAGGATGATAGAAAAGGATTTATACAAGGGTTAACTTTAACAGTAATACTAGGTTTCTTTTTTACGTTATTACAAGCATATGAATATCATCATGCTACTTTTACTTACTCGGGCCATATTTATGGAGCAGTATTTTATATGGCAACAGGTTTTCACGGTTTTCACGTGATTATTGGAACAATTTTTTTGGCGGTATGTTTGTGGAGAGGAAGGCTTGGTCATTTCACAAAAGATCATCATTTTGGTTTTGAAGCAGCTGCTTGGTACTGGCATTTTGTTGACGTAGTGTGGCTCTTCTTATTTGCTGCAATATATATTTGGGGAAGTTAATATTTATCCTTGAAGAATAAATTTCTATTTTCAGTATTTGTTTATTTTATTATTTTAACTCTTTTCTTCCTAGGGTTTTGGCAAATTTATAGACTAAATTGGAAATTAGAATTAATTGAGCAAATAGAAAATTCTTTAAAAAACGATCCAGTAGAATTATCTAAAAGTGAAAAAAAAAACTATCTTAGAATAAAGACAAGTGGAGATATTGATTTTGACAAACAAATTTACTTGTACAATTTAAATGATTCAGGGAAACCTGGATTTGAGGTAATTAATCCAATAAAAATTGGTGATGAAAATTACTTAGTGAATAGGGGATGGATACCTTTTGAAAAAAAAGACCTATATGAAATAAATTTATTTGATCAAAATCAAATAGTTGGCACCCTTATGCTACAAACCAAACCAAGTACATTCAAGCCTGAAAATGATATTGAAAAAAATTATTGGTTTACATTGGATAGAGAAGATATTTTAAAATTTACTGGAAGAAATTTTTCAGAGTATGTCATTTATTTAAATGGTGATTATAAAATTCCAAAACCAAGAGTGATTACTGCTAAAATTTCAAATAATCATAAGAAGTATGCAATTACTTGGTTTTCTATGGCGATTTCAATTCTTTTAATATATTTATATTTTAGGAAAAAAAATTATTAAATGAGATACGTAAGTACAAGAGACACATCAAAAACCTTTGAATTTAAAGACGTTTTCATTAAAGGTCTTGCTGATGATGGCGGCTTATTTATTCCAGAAACAGTAGTGAAATATAATGAAAATGAAATCAGAGATTTAAAAAAACTTAGTTATTCAGAGTTAGCTAAAAAAATTGTTTATCCATTTATTGGTAGTTTTATGCCTGAAACTGAAATGAGTAAAATTATTGATAAATCTTACTCCACATTTAGAAAAGACAATGTTGTAGATTTCATTAAGATTGGAGACAAAACAATATTAGAATTATTTCATGGTCCTACTTTAGCTTTTAAAGATGTTGCTATGCAACTTTTAGGTAACTTTTACGAATATTACCTAAACAATGAAAATCAAAAAATTAATATTGTTGTTGCTACATCTGGAGACACTGGTGCTGCAGCAATTGATGCAATTAAAGGAAAAAAAAATGTTAATATTTTTGTGCTTCATCCAGATAATCGTATTTCACCAGTACAAAGAAAATTAATGACAACTGGTAAACATGAAAATGTATTTAATATAGCTATAAAAGGAAATTTTGATGATTGCCAAAACCTAGTTAAATCTATGTTTGCAGATAAGCAGTTTTCAAATGATATCAAAATGTCAGGGGTAAACTCTATTAATTGGGCGAGGATTATTGCTCAAAGCGTTTATTATTTTTATAGTTATTTATTGGTTGAAAATACAGGTGAACCAACAAATTTTTCAGTACCAACAGGAAATTTTGGGGATGTTTATGCTGGATATTTAGCCAAAAAAATGGGCTTGCCTATTAATAAATTAATTGTTGCAACTAATCAAAACGACATTTTACATAGAGCAATATCAAAAGGTAGTTATGAAGCAGAAAAGGTTTCAGAAACTATTTCTCCCAGTATGGATATTCAAATAGCTAGTAATTTCGAGAGACTTATATTCGATCTTAATAATGAGGATGATAAACAGACTTCATTAGATATGAAAAATATTAAAGAGAACGGAAAATATTTAATTGGTGATGATAAATTAAATAAAATTAGAGAAAATTTTTTATCCGCTAGTCTGAGTGAGAATGAGACTTTGGAGGTTATTAAAAAGGTGTATGAAAAATATTCTGTAGTTTTAGATCCACACACAGCAATTGGATATGGTGCTTTCGAAAAACATAACTTAAAAGGAAATAATATTGTACTAGCAACTGCACATCCATGTAAATTTCCTGATGCTGTTTTTAAAGCTATAAATTTTAAATCTGATTTACCAAAAAAACTTGAGTTTATTTTGAATAAAAAAGAAGAATATGATATTGTTGAAAATAATTTAGAAAATATTAAAAACTATATTAAAGGTAAAATAAAATGAAAATTAAAGAGGGGGAACAACTTCCAAATTCAGAATTTTATTATTTAGATTCAAGTGGAGCGGCAAAAAAAATAACTACAGCAGAAGTTTTTAAAAATCATAAAACAATTGTGATTGGTGTTCCTGGAGCATTTACAAAAGTTTGTTCTGCAAAACATCTCCCAGGGTATGTTAATAATTACGAGGAAGCAAAGAATAAAGGGGTTACAAAAATTATTTGTGTTTCAGTTAATGATCCAAATGTGATGAAAGCCTGGGGTGATAGTCAAAAAGTTGAAGATAAAATATTTATGGCTGCAGACCCATATTGTGAATTTACTAAATCAATTGGAGCAGAAATAGATAGACACGATCGGGGTCAGGGAATGAGGTCTTCAAGATATACAATGTTAATTGACGACAATGTTGTAAAGAAAATACAAGCAGAAGAAGATACTGCCACTTGTGAAATTTCAGCAGCTCAAAATTTTTTAAAATTAATCTAAATTTGCTGCTTTTTTCGCTAGTAAGTCCACCTCTTCATTTAAAGGGTTTCCATCATGAGCTTTAACCCAATTCCATTGAATATTAAGCGATTGATTTAAATTATAGAGATCAATCCATAAATCTTTATTTTTAACATCTTCTTTTTTTGAGGTTTTCCAATTATTAGCTAACCAAGTATTAATCCATTCAGTTATTCCATTTTTTACATATTGAGAATCAGTATATATTTTTATTTCAACACCAGGCTTCAAATCTTTCAATGCATTAATTGGGGCTAACAACTCCATTCTATTATTTGTTGTATTTTTTTCGTTACCACTAATTTTTTTTATTTCTTTTCCATCATTTATAATTGCAGCCCATCCACCATTACCTGGATTTGTTAAACAAGAACCGTCTGTATAAATTGTAATCATTAATTTAAATAATCTTTAAATGAACTTAAATTATTGTGAGAAAGTAATTTTTGATAATATTCATTAGGATCTTTAATATTTATTAATGCTGTTTTTGGTGTATTTGAGTAGTCATACAATCTTGTTAATAAATATCTTAATGCTGCACCTCTACACAAAATATTTATAGATTTTTTTTCTTTCATTGAAATTTTTTTAACACTTTCATACCCTTTGATTAAATTTTTAATTTTTTTGTTATTTAATTGGAATTTTCTATTTTTATGATCAAAACAAAGAGCATTGATGCATATAGCAATTTCATACATAAAATAATCATTAGCAGCAAAGTAGAAATCAATAATTCCAGAAAGTTTATTTTTTTTGAAGAAGATATTATCTATAAATAAGTCACCATGGATAATACCTTTGGGCAATTGTTTAGGCCAATTTTTATTAATATCTTTTAGGTTATTGCTTAAGAATAATTTTAAATTTGAAAACTTTTTTGATTTAAATTTAATACTTTCCAACAAAGGTTTTAAATTCCTAATATTCATCGAATTTTTTCTATTAAGTTTCATTTTATTTGTGACCAAATGTATTCGAGCAATTGTCTTACCAATTGCATAACAATCATTTATATTTAATATTTTTTTATCCTTACCTTCCAAGAATGATACAATACATGCAGTTTTATTTTTTAATTTTATAAGATATTTGTTTTCTTTAGTTTTCAGTGGCTTGGGACAGTTTATTTTTGAAGTATTTAAATTATCCATCAATTTCATAAAAAAAGGTATTTCTTTTTGTAAAACCCTTTTTTCAAATATTGTCAAAATGTATTTTTTCTTTTTTGATTTAAGAAGATAGTTTGTGTTTTCTATTCCTTGCTTGATACCTTTAAAACTTATTACTTTATTAATATTAAAATTTTTATTAATAATATTAATTTCTTTTTGATTTATTTTTGTATAGACAGCCATTTTTAATTTAATTTTTTCGGAGCTTTAAATATTACATCTTCTTTAATTATTTCAACTTCATCGATACTTATAGAAAATTTATTTTTTAAATCATTAATAAAATTTTCAACCAATATTTCTGGCGCAGATGCTCCTGAAGATATACCTATAGTATTGCAATTTTCTATTTGATCAAACGGTATTGAGCTTTCTGAATGAATAAGTTGTGAATTTTCACAGCCTGATTTTTTTGCCACTTCAACTAGTCTAACAGAATTTGAAGAGTTTCTGCTTCCAATAACAAAAAACATATCACAATTTTTTGCAATATTTTTTACTGCCATTTGACGGTTGGTAGTTGCATAACAAATATCTTCTTTCGTTGGTTCTTTTATATTAGGAAAATTGGTTTTTAAAATTTTGATTATTTCTTTTGTATCATCAACTGACAAAGTAGTCTGAGTAATATATGCTAATTTTTTATCTAGTTTATTTTGATAGTTTGAAGCATCTTCTTCATTTTGGATTAGATCTATAGAACCTCTATTTAATTGACCCATAGTACCAATTACTTCAGGATGATTTTCATGACCAATTAAAATTATGTGGTAACCAGCTTTATTAAGATTTTCCGCTTCTCTATGAACTTTAGAAACAAGTGGACATGTGGCATCAACATAAGTCATTTTATAATCTTTTGCATCTTCTGGTATTTTTTTTGGAACACCATGTGCTGAAAAAATTACTGGTCTTGATTTATCCTTTATCTCCTCCAGCTCTTCAACAAATATTGCCCCTTTATTTTTTAAATCATCTACGACATACTTGTTATGTACTATTTCATGACGTACATAAACTGGCGCTCCAAATTTTTTTATAGATTTTTCAACTATTTCAATTGCTCTTTCTACCCCAGCACAAAATCCACGAGGTGCAGATAATAATATTTTTAATTTTTTATTTTTCATTTTTTTCTAAAAAATATTCCAGCAATATATGTGGAAAGGTTAAAGACGCCAAACCTATAAATATTATTTTTAAAATTGCACTATCCAAATTGTATGAATTTTCTAGAAGATATAGAGCAATAAAAGAAAAAATAGCTGTCAAAATTGTTAATGGTAAAGCTTTTTTAAAAAACAATCTAAATCCATTAACTAAACTATTTGAGTCAAGATCAATAGCTAGTGAAATTGAGTGCCTAATCGAGTGTAAAAAACAGAAATAAGCGGTAAAAGCAACTAGTGGGGATAAATAGTAGTTTAATATTAAAATTGAAAAATAATCTAAAAAAACTACAAATTTTTTTATTTCAAAATTCTTTAAGAAAAGAAAAATACTAGACAGGGTGCTACAGAATATTCCTATTTGAATTAAATTATTTGTCTCAATAAAATTTAAACTTGAATAAAATGCCTCATTATCGATTAATAATAATTTGAAAATTGCTATTGTTTCTTGAAAATGAAAATATAAAGGAGCAAGTATTATTAAAAATCCCTTAAAAAAATAAAGTATTTGAGTGAAATAAGATCTATCATTAATCAAAAATTGTGTATCCTCTTTTCCAAAGTGATAGGAGGCAATCATTAAAAAAACAATTAAAGTTATTGATGGTAATATTATCCAAGTTAGTATTACTATTACTGCAATTAAAATATATGTGATATAGAATATATAAGTTGATTTTATATTAAATAATTTTAGCAGTTTTTTTCCTTTTATATGATCTAAAGACCCATGGGAAACACCTATAATTAAAATTAAAAGTAAACATAAAATTGATGAAATATTTAAATTATTAAACTTAAATAGCAAAATACAAAAAAGGTTTACAACAAAGAAAAAAATAAATGAATGATTTAGATTTATTTTTTTAATTTTATTGATCATCTTAAATTAGTTCTTTTAAAAATTTCCACTTTGGCATTTTTAGAATTACTTCTAAATCTTCAAAAAAACTGCTTTTATTTGATAAAAAATTTATAGCTGTTTTAGGTTTTGAATTAAAAACTTTGAAAAATATATTTCCCATTTCATTGGAATTATTTTTAAGAACTCTTAATAAGATTTTATCTAAAAAATCATATTTTGAATTAATTTTAAATAAATTTACATTTTTAATATTTTCAATGTTTTCTCTTATGTATCTGCTTTGTTCTTGAATATTTAGGAAAGTATAACCCGTACTTAATCTAGTCATGCCTCCTGCAGAGCCTATATAAATTTCATTTGATTTACTTACAATTTTTTGTCTAAAAAGTGGGATTGCTCCAGTTTCTTTGAAATTAATTTTACAGTTTCTGATATTTAGATGTTTGCTCAAATAATCATCAAGTTGTTCATCATAATCTTTAAGTTTCTCATTATTTAGTTCAGATATCCAAGTAGTTTCAACTAATGCATTTCTTTTAGTAAATGGTAGCGTATAAAAAAAATGAACTTTGTTTCTTTGATCACAAGCAAAGTCCATCAAATTAAATATTTCGTCATCAAAAAAGTCTTTATTTGTTTCTATTTCAACTCCACAAAAGTGTTGCCATAAATCACTTTGTTTATTCTCAAAATTAGGTACACTATTAAATACTACTGAATTTGATTTATCTATTTCATCAATACTTTTAAAAAGCTGAATATTTTTATTTAATTTAAGTTTTGAAAGTATTTTTTCGTAGAACATACCGCTATCAATTGTTTGATATGGTGTAGTTTCGCAATCTACATATTTTGTATTATCGGGTGTATTTATTGTAAAATTATTCCAACTTTTTTTTACACAGTCATCAAAATTATGGGAAAAAACCTTCCAAAATGACCAGGTTTTATCTCTTTTATAATCTTCTCTTGGCTCAATAATTGCTAAAGTTTTATCTTTTAATTTATCATAAACTTCCAGCTCATATGCTAATGAAAGACCTGCGCAACCTCCGCCTATAATTATGTAATCAAATTCTTTCATTTAAATTTATTTCTTCATAAATTAAATTATGATCATGATTAATATTATCATCGTTTTTACTTATAAGTGATAACTTAATTAAGTCAAAAATAGATAAAAAAGTTTCAATAATTTTTTCAATATTTGAAACATAAATTTTTCCTGACTTTTTATAATTTTCTATGTTTTGTTTTTTTAAAATTTTATATCCTATTTTTCTATAAACCCTTCGTGCAACTAAAATAGAAAATCTGAAACTTAATGGTATTTCTTTAATTGAGTAAAATGAGTTTTTATAAAACTGTTCTGAAAGCTTGATTGTATTCTTTATGTCCTCAAAAGTTTCATTGATATAAAATCTATTATTTTTTTTATCTTCCATAACATCTCTAGAAATATTTGTTAATTGCATAGCAATTCCAAGATCAATAGCTGATTTTAAAGATTGCTTTTTTTGAACATTCAATATTTTAGCCATCATTAATCCAACTGTTCCAGCCACCCTGTATGAATATATTAATAATTCTTTTTTTGAGTTAAGTTTAACATTTTCTTTAATATCAGAATTAATACCCTCAAATAAATCGTTTATAATTTTAGTTGAAATATTAAATTCATTAACAAGATCCCACATGTTTTTAATAACCGGATCATCATAATTTTTATTTATAAAATTATCTTTAAATTGAATAAAATTATCTTTTTTTACCTCTATCTTATTTTCATCATCAGAAATATTATCTGCTTCTCTGCAAAAATCATAAAGCGCAGAGCATTTTTGATAGGTTTTTTTTGGTAAAAAAAAACCTGCCCAATTAAAAGATTTTGCGTAAATAGCTAAATAATTCTTTGTTAACATTAAAATAATTTATCCAAAACCTTCGCTGAGGAGAGAACACCTGGAACGCCGGCCCCAGGATGTGTACCCGCTCCAACAAAATACAAACCATCATATATTTCTGATTTATTATGAAATCTAAAGTATGCGGATTGTGTAAATTTAGGTTGTATTGAAAACCCTGATCCAAATTTTGTGTTTAATTCTTTTTCAAAGTAATCAGGCGTTAGATAAAAGTCCTCAACTATATTATTCTTAAGATCTGGCATTAAGTCTTTTTCCATTTTTTCAATTACAAGATTTTTCATTTTCTCACCTTCAGTTTCCCAATTTATTTTTGATTGATTGTTAGGAACAGGCACTAACACATAAAAACAATCATTTCCTTCTGGAGCCATAGTTTTATCGGTTGCTGTAGGTCTGTGAAGATAATAGCTAATATCATTATTTAATTTTTTCTTATCAAATATGTCATCAAGATGTTCCTTATATTTATTTCCAAACTTTATTGTATGATGTTCAACATTCTCATATATTTTTTTTGTTCCAAAATAGTAAACAAATAAACCCATAGAATATTCCATTCGGTTTTTTTTCCAATTAAACAACATGGAATTCTCGTTGCCTTTGCTTAACATTTTCTCATAAAATGCAGGCGGATCTGCATTGCAAACAACATTATCTGCACCAATTTCATTTTCATTATTTAATTTTACACCACTTATTTTATTATTTTTTGATATAATTTCTGTTACTTCACTGTTTTTTATTATTTCAATACCAACCTCATTCATTAATTTTTCAAAACCTTTAATTATATTTCCTGTTCCTCCAACTGAATAATGTATTCCCCATTTTTTTTCTAAATAAAGAATTAATCCATAAATAGAAGTGGTGGTAAAAGGATTCCCCCCAACTAGTAAAGGATGCATGCTAAGCATTCTTCTTAATTTTTCATTTTTTATATAAGATGAAACAAGTGAGTAAACTGATTTATAACTTTTAAGTTTTAATAGAGCAGGCAATTGTTGCATCATTACGAAAGGTTTATCAAATGGTACATCTGCAAGTTCTAAAAAACCTTTATCAAATATTTTTTTTGTAAAATTAACTAATTTTTCATATCCATTTACATCTTCTTTGCTAAGCTTCCCGATTTGGTCTTTCATCTCTATTTCGTCGCCTGAATAGTTAAATTTAGTTTTGTCCTCAAAAATAAACTGGTACCAAATTTTAAGTGGAGTTAGTTCTATATAATTTTTTGGATCTTTATTGAATAACTCGAACAATTCATTAATTAAGTAGGGTGCAGTAATTACTGTTGGTCCAGCATCATATATAAATCCGTTTTTCTTAAAAACTCTTGCTCTTCCACCTAGATCTGGATGTTTTTCTATTAATTTTACGGCATGTCCTTTTGCCTTAAGTCTTAGCGCTGCTGCGATCCCACCAAATCCCGATCCAATGACAATAGAGTTCATTTTAATAATCTATAGCTTTTTTGAAAAATTGTAAGTGTATTATGAGTTAATTTTTTTTAACTCTGCTTTAGTTTCATCTAAATTTTTTTGAAACACAGCATCTAATTTTGACTTGTCTACAGATGTGGTTATTATTTTTTTAACTGAGTCCACGGCAATCTTTATTGATGCGTCCTTAATTTCTTTTAAAGCCGCTTCTTTCATATGACTTATTTTATTTTCAGCTAAATTTTTTTTAATTTCTGATGATTTATGAAACTTATCATTCATCTCAATTATTAATCTATCTGCATCTTTTTTGGCGTTCTCAAGAATTTTGTTGCTAACAGACTTAGCTGTATCTAATTTTTTTTGTGAGTTATCTAGTAGTGTTTTTGCCTCGGTTCTTAATTTTTCACTTTCATCAATTTCATTTTTAATGTCAGATATCATTTTATCTAACATTTCAGAAACTTTTTGAGGAATTTTAAGGTAAATTAACGCTCCAAAAAAAATAAAAAATGATACGGCTACCCAAAATGTTGCATCAATTGCCATAATATTTATCTACATTTCTTTTAGATAGATCGTCAACTATTGCGGATATACTACTATTATTTACTTCAGCTCCAATTAGTTTTTGCAATAACTCAGATGATGTCTCAATAGCAATTTTATTTATTTTATCTGGCGCTTTTTTTCTTAATGCATCTATTTCTTTTTCAGCCTCAGCAATTTCATTATCAATTTGCTTATCAAGCACTTCTCTTTTTGCACCAATGTCTTTTAGTGCTTTTTCTCTTGCTTGATTGAAAATACTATTAGCCTCAAGTTTGCTTTTAGATATAATTTCATCATATTCTTTTAGTTTTGCATCACTATCTTCTCTTTGTTTCTCAGCAGCCTCAATATTTTCTAATATTTGGGATTTTCTCGATTCTAAGTTGTTACTAATTTTTGGTAGTATTAGTTTAGATAAAACTAAATACATAATACCAAAAGTAAGTATTAGCCAAAAAATTTGAGAAACCCAAAACTCTGGGTTTAATTGAGGCATACCTCCGCTTTCAGCTGCAAAAGCTTCTTTAATAAAAAAGAAGCTAAAAAATATTGACTGAAAATATATTTTTTTAACCATCAATTTAAAACGCAAAGAGAATGATTAACGCAACTACTAATCCAAATAATCCCGTAGCTTCTGCAAGTGCAAAACCTAAAAGCAAGTTAGGAAATTGTTTTTGTGCCGCAGATGGATTTCTCATTGCGCCAGACAAATAATTTCCAAAAATTATTCCGATACCAACACCGGCTCCAGCTAAAGCAATTGCTGCTAAACCTGCCCCGATCATTTTTGCTGCTTCTAATTCCATTATATCCTCCTCTGTTATTAATGGTGTAAATTTAATGCATCATTTAAATAGATGCAGGTTAAGATTGCAAAAACATAAGCTTGAAGAAAAGCAACTAAGATCTCCAAACCAGTTAACGCAACCGAAAAACTTAGTGGAAGCCACCCACCAACTATTCCAAGGCTAATTACAAAGCCTCCGAAAACTTTCATCATTGTATGACCAGCCATCATATTGGCAAATAATCTAACTGATAAACTTATAGGCCTACTTAAATAGGAAATAATTTCTATAACAACAATTAAAGGGAGTAATACTGCAGGTACTCCACTAGGAACAAATAATTTTAAATACCCAAAACCATGTTTAATAAACCCAATTACAGTCACTCCAATAAATATAAATGCTGCAAGCACAAATGTTACAATGATATGACTAGTTACAGTGAAAGTATAGGGTATCATTCCGAACATGTTACAAAATAAAACAAACATGAATAGAGAAAATATAAATGCAAAGTATGGTTTAGCTTTTGAACCAGCTGTATCGCTAATCATTTTGGATACAAATGTATAGCTAAGTTCTGCTAATAATTGAATTTTGTTTGGTAATATTGAATTTTTTTTTGATCCAAAATTAAAGATTAACAAAATAGATACAGTGCTCAAAATCATAAACAAACTTGCGTTCGTAAATGATATATCGAATGCTCCAACTTTAATTTCTGGTCCAATTCTATAAACGTCGAATTGAGACATAGGATTTGCTGCCATAATACTTATTTATTTTTGCATTTTTTTTGCAGATCTAATCACATTGGTTATTCCAGCAACTACACCAACAAAAAAAAATATTAATATAAACCAGGGTTTAGTACCAAAGGTCTTGTCAAAAATAAACCCAATAATTGTCCCCACAGCCACTGCAGAAACAAGTTCTGTGCTTAATTTAAATGCAGTTCCTATAGGTGAGGGGTCATTCTTCTTATTGTAGAGATTTTTCTTTGAAATCTTGCTTTTTGCAATCTCTAAGCGAGTTTTGAAAGGTTCTTTTGGCATTTATATAGTTTAAGCAACCATACTTTCTGCTTTTTGTAAATCAACAGCCACAAGCTGACTAATTCCTTTTTGAGGCATAGTTACCCCATATAGTCTGTTCATTTTTGACATGGTTAAAGCATGATGAGTTACAATTATGAATTTGGTGTTGGTTATTTTAATTAGTTCTTCAAGTAAACTACAAAATCTTGTTACGTTAGCATCGTCAAGTGGTGCATCAACCTCATCTAAAACACATATGGGCGATGGGTTAGTTAAAAATACTGCAAAGATTAAAGAGAGTGCAGTCAATGCTTGCTCACCCCCAGATAACAAAGTTATCGATTGAAGTCTTTTTCCTGGAGGACTAACTAACATTTCTAAACCTGCTTCAAGTGGATCATCAGAGTCCACTAATTCTAATTTAGCATTTCCACCATTGAAAAGTTTTGTATAAACTTCATTAAATTTTCTATTAACTTTTTCAAAAGCTTCAATCAATCTTTCCCTTCCTTTTTGATTAAGTTCATTGATGCTATCTTTCAGTTTCACAATAGCAGTAACAAGGTCAGCACGATCCTGTTCCATTTTTTTTATCTCTTCTTCATATTTACTTGTTTCTTCATCTGCTTTTAAATTTACAGATCCTAATTTTTCTCTTTCTTGTTTTTTCTTGTCTAAAGCATCTTCTTGATCAACTGGATTTGGAAGCTCTTCTACTCCATTTAAATTTGAATTTTCTAAAATATTATCTTCATTTAAATTTAGCTCAGAACTTGTTCTATCAAGCAAATCATTTTTCCTTTTTTGCAGCCCTTCAATTGTAGCTCCTGAGCTTGCTTTTCTTTCTCTGATTTGAATTGATTGCTCTTGTATTTCATTTAATTGCGCTCTTAACATTTCAATTTTTTGGTCTGTTTCATCTATAATCGCTTCATTATCAATTTTTTCTTTATCTGAAATTCTTAAATTTTCTGAAATTTGACCTTTTCTTTCAGCCTGCACTCTAGGTTGGTTTTCTAAATCACTTAATTGTTTTGATAATTTTTCTTTTCTTTGTGTTAGTTCATTAACCATTTTTTCTGAGTTAATTAATAAATTTTTCCAACTTTCAATTTCAGTTTCAATGTTTCTAATTCTTTCATTTCTTTTTATAGACTCATTTTTAATTGATTGATTTTTACTATATGCATCGGCATATTTTTCTTGGAGTAATTTTATATTTTTTGATTTTTCACTAACTCCTAATAACTCACTCCTAGATCTCTCATTTTTTAAATCATTTAAAAAATTATCTAGCTCCATTTTACATCTATCTAGAAGTGTTACTGCTTGATTTATTTCATTACTATCTATTAATTCTTTTACCCTTGATATAGTATTTTTTACATTTCTTATTGGACCAACACTTATATTTACAGTTTCTTCAGCTAAATTATTTACAACTTCATCAACAGCTTTTTGTTTTTCATTAAGTTTATTTTTTGCACTTTCTAATTCTTCATTAGATAATTTTTCTGTTTCAAAATACTTCGAGTCTGTCTCAATAAGTTCAGTTTTTTCTTCCTTCAATCTTTTTTCATTTGAGTTGGCGTCTATAATAATACCTTTTTCTCTCGTAATATCATCATCTAGTGTTTGAATTGATTTTTTAATGCTTTCTATCTCGTCTTGAATTCTGGTATTTTCCTCATCTAAACTTTGAAGTTCTAGATTAAGTCTTTGTATCTTTGATAAATTTTCTATATTTTTTTCTCTCAATGGATTTACTTTATCTGTTAAATTTTTAATCAAATTTTCTAATTCAGATATTTTGTTATTAAATCCTTCTACTTCTCCTTCTGCCTCAGTATTAATTTCATTTTCTATTCTAATTTCTTTATCAATTTCTAATAATTTTAAATAATATAAACCTGCTTCAATTTTTTTAATTTGATCTGAAATTAGTTTATATTTTGTTGCCTCTTCAGCTTGTTTTTGAAGATTTGCTAGTTGTTTTTCTTGCTGTCTTCTTAGTTCATCTGCTCTTTTTAAATTATTCTCAGCCGCACCTAATCTTAATTCAGCCTCATGTCTCCTAACGTGTAAACCAGATATTCCTGCAGCCTCTTCTAAAATAGCCCTTCTATCTGTTGGTTTCGCAGTTACTAATGCACCTATTCTTCCTTGGCTAATCATAGATGGCGAGTGTGCACCAGTCGAAAGATCTGCAAAAAACATTTGCGCATCTCTTGCTCTTACCTCTTTATCATTTATGTAAAATTTAGATCCTTTATCTTTTTCTATTTTTCTTCTAACTTGTATTTGCTCTGTTTCACGATATTGAATAGGACCTTCTTTATCTTTGTTTTCAACTTCAATTGAAACTTCTGCAATATTTTTTGATGCTTTGTTAGATGTTCCTGAAAAAATTACATCCTCCATACCTGATCCACGCATACTCTTTGCAGAGGTCTCTCCCATTACCCATCTTAAAGATTCTACAATGTTAGATTTTCCGCAGCCGTTAGGACCTACTATACCCGTAAGACCATCCTCAATTAAGAAGTTGGTTTTTTCAGCAAAAGATTTAAATCCGTTTAATTGGATTTTTTTAAACTCCATGCACTAACTTATATCAGTTTTTCTAGCGCTTTTTTTAAATTTTTATAATTTAGAGTTTTTTCGAATTTTTCGTTGTTAATAATAATCGTAGGAGTTGAGTTTACTTTGAAGTTTTTTGTACCATCGATTCGATCATTTAAAACAAAATCTTCAATTTCCTTATTATTTATACAAGTATCAAAATCAATACTAAATCCCTCACTTTTTAAAAATTTTTGTAGATTTTTATTTGCCTCCTCTATCGAACTTCCTTTCACCCATTTTTGTTGATTAGCATATAAACTTTCAAGGATATTTGAATTTCCATCATTTTTACATTGAGAAACTTTCGATGCATTAAAAGCGGCTATGTCTAATGGAAAATGTCTAAATTCAATTTTAGCAATTCCTTTATCTAGAAATTCTTCCTTTAATTGAGGATAAACATTTTTATGAAAATTAGCACAGTGACTGCATGTTAAAGACTCAAATGCTATAATAGTTATTTTCGCATCTTCGTTACCAACTGTTATCCTTTTAATTTCTTCAGCTTGTACATTTAACACTGTAGTAAAAAATATTAATAATAAGAATATAATTTTTTTCATTTCTCTCTAAAAACCTTAGTTAACTCTGTTAATGATTTTTTAATTTTTTCGTTTTTAACACCTTTTATCTTATCTTGATATTTACTAATTGCCACATTTTTAACTTTTGTTTTACTCGAGCCTGTCATTTCATGTTCATCATCAAAACTTATAAATTTGAGCTTTTCAACAACTGAATATCTAAAAAAATTATTCATTTTATCTAAAATATGTTTTTTCGAATATTCTACGTCAACTTCATGCCCTCGCTTGACCATAACCACTAAGGTGCTAACTCCAAATTTATTTGAATTTTTAAATGTTTTTGGATAGCAAATTTTAAATAATTCGCTTCCAACTAAATATTTCCAATTGCTCAGCGTTTCTGAATATACATGACCTTTTTTATTTATTATTTTTTTGACATTTTTTGGCAAAGTGTCTTTGAAAGATCTTAATCCTTGAATGCTAGCGTTTCTCTGCTTAGTATTATTTTTAGATTGCATATGAAAGATCCAATAATAACAAATAATATTCTTAATTGGTATGATTTAAATAAAAGATCTTTACCTTGGAGAAAGAATGTTTCTCAAACAAAAAAGCAATACTACACTTTAGTAAGTGAATTTATGTTGCAGCAAACCCAGGTTGCAACAGTAATACCTTACTTTAACAGATTTATAAAAAATATTCCCACAATAGAAAAATTATCTAAATATGATGATAGAAAATTAATTAAACTTTGGGAGGGTCTTGGATACTATTCAAGAGTAAGAAATTTAAAAAAAACAGCTCAAATAGTTGTTAAAAATTTTAATAAAAAAATACCTAGAAATTTTGTAGATTTAAAGTCTCTTCCAGGAATTGGAGATTATACAGCAAGTGCAATTTCTGCAATTGCATTCAATAAACCAATAATTCCTCTAGATGGTAATATTGAAAGAGTATTAAAGAGATACTTATTTTTAAAAAAACAAGATCAAATAAAAAAAGAAAATTTACACGAGAAGAAAAAAATTTTTGGAACATCTATCAAAAGGTCTAGTGATTATGCTCAAGCTTTAATGGAATTAGGAGCACTAATTTGTAAACCTGTTAGTCCTAATTGTAAGAACTGTCCATTAGTAAAAAAATGCAAATCATTTAAAAATAAAAATTTTGATCTAGTAAAATTTAAAAAAAAAGACAAAGAAACTTTTTACAAGCTGAATGTTTATAAAAAAAATAATCATTATTTATTAATAAAAAATAACAAATTTAATTTTTTAAAAAATTTTAATATTTTCCCAATGGAGGAAGTTAATAATCCTAAAAATTTTGATAAAGATTTGAATTTTAAAATGTCCAACATGAATATGAACATTAAAATTGAATTTAAAAATAAATATAATTTAAATAAAAACAATTATTGGATTGATCCAACAAAGCTTCAAAATTATACACTGCCAACATTTACAAAAAAGATAGTAAAATTTTTAGAAAGTCATAAATGAAAAAAATAGCAATAATTGGTGCTGGAATTTCTGGTTTGTATATTGCTAATTTATTTAAAGATCATAAGGATTATCAGGTTACGATATATGAAAAAAGGAATTCAATAGAAATGGAAGAAGGCTATGGAATTCAGTTGTCAGTAAATAGCGTTAAACTTTTAAATAAAATAGGCTTCAATTCTCTCACTGAAGAAGAAAAATTTAATCCAAAAAAAATCGATTTTTATGAAATTAAAAATTCAAAAAAAATTTGTGACCTAGATATTTCAAAATTTAATTCTGAAGATTATAAATACACAACATTGAAAAGATCAAAATTACTTCAATTT
Source organism: uncultured Pelagibacteraceae bacterium (assembly GCA_902521675.1). Taxonomy (GTDB): domain Bacteria; phylum Pseudomonadota; class Alphaproteobacteria; order Pelagibacterales; family Pelagibacteraceae; genus Pelagibacter. The sequence continues at coordinate 26,566 of CABYSP010000006.1, read as the reverse complement.
TTAAAAGAACAAATAAACGAGGATATAATTAAATATAATCACAGTATTGAACAGATTGATTATGATAAAGATTCAATAAAATTAATATTTGATAAAAATAAAATTAGTTGCGATTACTTAATTATTTCAGACGGTGTGTTTTCTAAGGGGAAGTTATTAATTTCAAATAATAAATCAAAACCAATTTATAATGATACGATTGCTATTAGGGGCAGTATATCGAGAGAAAATCTACAAAATATAAATGAAGAAAATATTTCTTTGTTTTTAGGACCAAATTTTCATTATGTAGTTTATCCAATTAATAATGATAAAAATTTAAATTTTATTGGTATTTTAAAACATAAATTAAATTCAAATGAGCAAGAAAATTACAATCTTTTTACTGAGAGTTCTTTTATAAAAAATATTAAATTTAAATTATCTAAAAAAGTTTCTCAAAGTTTTTTGGAAAGTCTTCAAAATATTAAATTATTTCCAATATTTGTAAGTAAAAATTTATATAATACTCCAAAAAATATATTCCTTGTAGGAGACGCATTTTTTGCTTTTTCACCTTCATTTGCGCAGGGAGCTTCCCAATCAATTGAGGGAGCTAATGAATTATATGAATGTTTAATAAATAATAATAATTTTTATGATATCAGATTGAAGAGAGTAAAAATGATTAACAGCAGATCTAATTTCAATCAATTTGCTTTCCATTTATCAAATCCTATTATGATCATATTTAGAAATATTTTTTTAAAACTTTTAACTAATAATAAAAAATTTTTACAAAGTTATTTGGGTAAAATTTATAAAAGTTAATTTTTAGAAATTAATCTTTGTCTTAGATAATCAATAGGATAAGTTCGTCCATTTATATCACAGTGCCAAAAAGTCCATCCATTGCAACTTTCAGCTCCTAAAATAGTAGCAGCAACTTTGTGTATAGAACCCTCTGCTTGATTATGTTTTATACTACCATCGGCCATAATTCTGGCTGTTATTTTTTTTTTATTATCAAAAATATTTGTTCCAGGTTTAATTATTCCAAGCTCAACTAATGAACCAAAAGGAATTCTTGGTTTTGATCTATTATTTTTTAGCGTATCTAATAAGTCGTCCTTAATAGGTTTTGTAGCTTTTATGCGTTGCTCAGCAGCTTTAAAATAATTTTTTTCCTTTTCTATTCCAAAATAATTTCTTCCTAGTTTTTTTGCTACTGTAGCTGTTGTTCCTGATCCTAAAAAAGGATCAAGAATCAGGTCATTTTTATTAGATGTAGCTAGTAAAATTCTATGTAATAGCGCTTCTGGTTTTTGTGTTGAGTGAATTTTTTTTCCATCCTTTTTAAGTCTTTCAGAACCATTGCATATTGGAAGATCCCAATTAGATCTCATTTGCAAATCATCATTTAAACATTTTAAAGATTGATAATTAAATGTATATTTTGATTTCTCACTTTTAGAAGCCCATATTAAAGTTTCATGAGCATTAGTAAAACGTGTCCCTCTAAAGTTTGGCATTGGATTATTTTTATTCCAAATAACATCATTTAAAATCCAGAAACCTAAATTTTGTATTGCCGTGCCAACTCTAAAAATATTATGGTAGCTTCCTATAACCCAAATAGCTCCATCTTTTTTTAAAATTCTTTTACATTCACTAAGCCATTCATAAGTGAAATCATCATATTTTTTAAAATTTTCAAATTGATCCCACTTATCATTTACCGCACTAACCTTTGATCTATCCGGTCTTGTTAATTCACTTTTTAATTGTAAGTTGTAAGGAGGGTCAGCAAAAATTAAATCAAAAGTTTCACGTGGAATTTTTTTTAATTCTTCGAGACTATCTCCATTAATTATTTTATTTTTGAAATCAGTTTTCATTTGTAAAAATTAATTAGACTCCAAATGGATTCTACGGTCAACCTGAGATTGAAAAATTTGGATTCGATTAGTGTTTCTAAATTAGAAGGTAACTAGATGTAGTGTTAATTTATTTTAGATATCGGTGAAAAAGTTTTTCTATGATGTTTAGTAATACCTAGTTTTTTCAAAGCTTTTAAGTGATGTTTTGTTCCGTACCCAAAGTTTTTATCCCAATCATAACCTTTATTTTTTTTTGACAAGGTGGTTATAAATTTATCTCTTGATACTTTTGCAATTATAGAAGCTGCCGAAATAGAGGGGATTTTTTTATCTCCTTTAATAACTGATTTTAAATTATAATTTTCTAACTCTGGAGTTTTATTTCCATCTATCAGAACGTGTGTTGGTTTTCTCTTAAGTTTTTTGATGGCTCTTTTCATAGCCAGCAAACTTGCTTGAAGTATATTTAGCTTTTCTATTTCTTTGACAGAAGCTTTGCCTATGGACCAAGTAGAATTTTTCTTTATATATGTACACAGATACTCTCTCTCTTTTTTACTTAATGATTTTGAATCTTTTAACAACTTTGAATTAATTGATTTTTTTAAAATTACTGCTGAAGCATAAACAGGCCCAATTAAACTTCCTCTACCAACTTCATCAACCCCAGCAATTATCTTCATCAAATTTTTAACTTCAGATCTTTGATTTTGTCTCTAATTTTCTTTAAATCTTCCCATGAGTGTTTTTTATTTTCTGGAAAACGGATTAAATAAGATGGATTAAAAGTTATCATTAAAGGGAATGTTTTGTTCTTTAAAATCACTTCCTTCCAATGTCCTCTTTCAGTAGTTATTTTTTCACTTATTCCTGTTACAGCCTCCATTGCTGAACTACCCATCAAAACAATAATCTTTGGGTTTATAATGGATATATGCTCCTTCAAAAATACTGAGTATCTTTTAATTTCAGTTGAGGTTGGTTTTCTGTCATCAGGTGGTCTAAAATTGATTGCATAACTTGTATAAATATTTTGCCTCTTAATATTGATAGCTATAAGCATTTTGTTAAGAAGTTCGCCAACTTCACCTTTAAATGGGATACCCAATTTTTCTTCTTCAGCCCCAGGAGCCTCTCCAATTAACATTAAAGGGCTATTTATATTTCCCTCACCTAAAATGATTTTGTTTGAATTTTCTTTCAATTTACAATTTTCAATTGAATTTATTTGATCTTTTAAATTTTTAAGTAATTCTTCTTTATTAATTTGCAGGGTGTCATTGTCCGTTTCTAAAATATTAAATCTATTTATTGGCTTATCTGCGAATATAAATTTTGGCTCAATAGTATTAATTAGTTCTTGGTTTAATTTGGTATTTTGATTTATCACTTTTTTAGTCATAGTATGGTTACATGTTCCTAAAATTTCTAAAATTAGTACTATTAATATTTATATCTTATCAGACACCTTTGTATTCTAAAAGTGCTACTTTTAATGATTTCAACTCAAGAGATTTGTCAAATTATTTTTCTGGAATTGTTGCATTTGAAAATCAAGACAATTCTGATGCTTTAAAATTTTTTAACTTAACCAAGGTATTAATTAACAAACATGACAGTTATTTAAAAAGATATGTTAACTCTTTAGTTTTAGATAACAAAGTACTTCAAGCAATTAATGTATTAAATAACAATGCAAACAAATCTAATTCAGATTTTTATGATGCGTATATAATTTTAATAATTGACAGTTTAAAAAAAAATAACTTTAAAAAGGCTGACGAATATTTAACACAAAGTTTAAAATTTCAAGATGAAGATAGAATAAACCTAGTTATATTTGAAACACTTAAACAATACATTTATACATTTAAAAATAAAAAAATATTAGATAACAAAAAAAATTTTGGAAACCTGTCTCTTATAGCTGAGACATTCCAAAGATGTTATATTGAAGATAAAAGAACTTCGTCATTTTTTCTTAATTTAATAAATAATCAACAAGGTGATTATTCAAGATACATTTTCTTTTATCTTAATCATTTAATTGATAACAATAAATTAAATGAAGCAAGATTAGTTGTTGAACAAATTGATTATATAAATTCAACACTTTTACTCTCACAAAGCAAAAGTTGGGTAGACAAAGAAAAATTTGATGATTTTGGAAAAATTTTTTCATGCAAAGATCATAATGATCTTGTAAGTGAGTTTTTATTTTTAATCTCTAATCTTTATTCTTCTCAGGATAATTTTGAGAAATCAAATTTTTACTTAAATTTGTCAAACTATTTGAATCCTAAGTTTGAATTTAATTTGTCATTGGTTGCAGAAAATTTTTATCTCAATGATGAATTTGATAAAGTACAAAGGATCTTAAAAAACTTTAAAAAAGAAGATGAATTTTATTATTGGTTTAGATTAAAAAAAGAAGCTCAAATAATAATTCAACAGCAGGATTATGAAAATGGAATTAAATACATAGATTCAAAATTTAATAAAATTGAAAATCCAAATATAAAAATGATTTTTGATTTAGCCAATTTTTATAAAAATTCTAAAAATTATGAAAAGGCAATAGATCGTTATACAGAAATTATTTTAACACTGGATGACAATTCACTTATCAAATCAGATGTATTGTATCGTAGAGGTGGTAGTTATGAAAGAATGGGCAATTATGAAAAGTCAGATGAAGATTTATTGCATGCGCTTAAAATTGATCCTAGTGATGCATATATTTTGAATTACCTTGCTTACTCCTGGTTAGAACGTGATTATAAAATTAATGAAGCAATGGATATGTTGCAAACAGCATACGATTTAAAAAGCAATGATCCTTATATTATTGATTCAATAGGATGGGCGTATTTTTTAATAGAGAATTATCTAGAAGCAGAAAAGTATTTAAAAAGAGCTGTAGAATTAATGCCAGATGACCCGATCGTGAATGATCATTATGGAGACATTTTATGGAAATTAAATCGAAAAATTCAAGCAAGATATTTTTGGAACAACGTATTAACTTTTGATGACACCGAAGACGATATGAGAGAAAAAATCAATATTAAAGTGATTGAGGGTCTTAAAAATTCTTAAATGAAAATTAATAAAATTAAATCTAATGCAAAACTAAATTTAGCACTAAATATCACTGGAAAAAAAAAGGTTTTACATAAAATTGAAAGTATAATTGGTTTCATAGACCTACATGATGTTATTTCGATAAATCAACATAATGGAAAAAAACACCACATTTCTTTTTATGGAAAGTTTTCTAAAAATATTGGAAAAAAAAATACTGTTCAAAAATTATTTCAAATACTAGATAAAGAAAATTTATTAAAAAATAAAAAATTCAAAGTTAAAATTAAAAAATTAATCCCTCAAGAAGCTGGGTTGGGTGGGGGATCGATGAACGCAGCTAGTGTATTTAATTATCTGGTTAAAAAAAAAATTATTAATCCTAATCATCAAAAAACTCGAAGTATCTGTGACTTGGTTGGTTCCGATGTTATTCTGGGAACCATTTCATCCAGCTGTGTATTGTCATCAGGTGGTAGAATAAAAAAGATTTATAATACACCAAAATATTACTCTACTTTAGTAAAACCTGATTTTGGGTGCTCAACTAAAAAAATATACTCTTCTGTTCGAAAGTATACAAAATCAAAATATAACAAACCTAAAAAAAACATGTTTGGAGTAAAATATTTGATTGATCAACAAAATGTCCTTGAAACAATAGCACTTAAAAAATATCCAAAACTTAAAAAAATAAAGTTGTTCTTAGAAAGTACAAATAATCCATTATTTGTAAGAATGACTGGTTCAGGATCAACAATTGTTGCCTATTATAATTCATTAAAGAGTTGTAAATTGGCAGAAGCTAAATTTAAAAGAAAATATAAAAATTATTGGTGTGTTACAGCAAAAACTATATGAATTTTATAATTTTATGTTATAGGAAGCTAGTATTGGGGCGTAGCCAAGCGGTAAGGCACGGGTTTTTGGTACCTGCATCCTAGGTTCGAATCCTAGCGCCCCAGCCATTTATGAAAAATTTTTTAGATAAATTTTTTCCCCGATCAAAAAATCTTGATTATATCAGTCAAAATTTAAAACAAATTACTTTAACAACACCAGCAAATAAAATTTTTGACGCAATTAATAATTTTTCAGACAAAAGTGAAATCAGATATGTGGGTGGGTGTATAAGAAAAGTTATAAAAAAAGAATATGTTGATGATATTGACCTAGCAACAAATTTAACACCCTTGGAAGTTTGTGAGGCTCTTAAAAATAAACAAATAAGTTATTATGAAACAGGAATTAAACACGGAACTATAACCGCAATAATTGATGAACATAAATATGAAATTACTTCTTTAAGAAAGGACGTCTCAACTGATGGGAGGCATGCTGAAGTAGAATTCTCTCTAGATTGGAAGGAAGATGCCTCTCGAAGAGATTTTACTATCAATTCAATTTATGCAGATGGCCATGGTAATTTATTTGATCCATTTAACGGTAAAAAAGATTTGGACCAGGGTTATATTAATTTTATTGGTAATGTGGAAAAAAGAATTCAAGAAGATTATTTGCGTATTTTAAGGTATTTAAGATTTTATTTAAATTACTCAAATCATAAGCACCAGCCAAAAATAATAAAAAATATAAAAAAAAATATTGATGGAATTTCAAATATATCATCTGAAAGATTAATCGATGAACTTAAAAAAATAACTAGTTCAAATGGATTTCTAAAACTCTTTAAAGATAAAGAAAGTTTAGAACTCGTAGAAATAATTTTCCCTCAATTTAAGAATATTAAAAATTTTAAAAAACAAAATTCTTATGCTGCAGAGAATTTTTTAAAAATTGACTTTATATTCTTGATTGCACTTTTAGTGATTGACGGGACTGATAATGCTGACTATTTTCTTTATAAATTCAGAATATCTAACAAAGATAAGAAAAGATTAAAATTAATAGATCTCTTTTATAGAAAAAAAGTAACTCTAAACAGCTTTACAGAGAAAAATTTGAATAAACTTTTTTATTTTAATGGGCGACAGGCTGTAATAGATATAATTAATTTTAAAATTTTTAACTCAAACAAAGTAGAAAAAAAACTAATCAAACTACTAGATAATTATAAAGAGAAAACTATTCCAACTTTGCCAATAGGGGCTGATCTACTTATGTCTAAATTTCAAATTCCTGAGGGTAAAACTTTAGGTAATAAATTAAAAAAAATAGAAGAAACTTGGGTTCAAAACGGATTTCAAATTTCAGATAAGCAAGTACAGCAAATAGTTAAAAGTTAAATATATTTAACGTCTTTAATTTCAAAATTTTTTACACCAGAGGGTGTATTTATTTCAACTAAATCACTTTTATTTTTTCCAATCAAGCCTTTACCAATTGGTGATTGAAAGAAAATCAGTTTTTGTTTTAAATCTGCCTCATCCCTTCCAACAATTTTATAATTAATTTTTTCACTAGTATCTAAATCCTCTAAATAAACTGTAGATCCAAAAATTACTTTTCCTTCATTGTTAAGTTTTGTAACGTCAATAACATTTGCTCTTGCAATAATATCGTTAATTTCTGTAATTCTTCCCTCGTTATGAGATTGTTCTTCTTTAGCTGCATGATATTCAGCATTTTCTTTAAGGTCTCCATGGGATCTCGCTTCAGCAATTGCAGCTACTATCTCTGGTCTTTTTTTTTCTTTTAAAAAAACTAATTCCTCTTTTAGTTTATTTAATCCGTTTAATGTTATTGGCTCTTTATCCATTTTTTTATTTCCATTTTGCAACCGGAGGTAATGACATCAAAATTCCTTCAACATTACCACCAGTTTGTAGTCCAAATTTTGTTCCTCTATCATAGAGCAAATTAAATTCTGCGTATCGACCTCTTTTAATATACTGAAACTCTTTATCTTTTAAAGTCCATTTTCTTTTTAATTTTTTTTTAATTATTTCATTAAATAGCATTTGAAACGTAACACCAACATCTCTGACAAATCTAAAGTCATTTTCGAAATTATCATTTTTATAATCAAAAAAGATTCCACCTATGCCTCTTGCTTCTTTTCGGTGAGGTAGATAAAAATATTCATCACACCACTTTTTATATTTTTTATAATAATTTTTATTATGTCTATCGCACATTGCCTTTAATATTTTATGAAAGTTTTTCTTCTCTTTTTCATCTTTTATTGCCGGGGTTACATCCATACCTCCACCAAACCAATTCTTTGTTGTAGAAATAAATCTGGTATTAAAATGCATTGCAGGAATATGGGGATTTTGCATGTGCATAACTATTGATATTCCTGATGCCCAAAATCTAGGATCTTTACTTGCACCTGGTATATTCTTTTGAAATTGCTTAGGAAATTTTCCGTAAACTTTTGAAAAATTTACTCCTACTTTTTCAAAAATTTTTCCATTTTTAAGAATTCTATATTCACCACCACCCTCATCTTTTTTATTGCTTCTTTTCCAAGAAGTTGATTCAAATTTTAGTTTATTTTTTTCAATTTTTAAAATGTCATCGCATATTGCATTTTGTAATATCTCAAACCAGTTACTCGCTAAGCTTTTTTTGATTGAAATATCCATTTTATATTAATTTTATTTGACGCAAACTTTCTGCCAAAACAATGGCAACAGAAGATGCAATATTAAGAGATCTTAATTGGTTATTCATAGGTATTTTTAAGCGATTTTTAATTATTTTATGAACCTTTTCGGGCACTCCAGCACTTTCTCTACCAAACAAAATAGTATCATCAGGATTAAATTTAAATTTAGTATAATTTATTGAACCCTTAGTTGTCATTAATACTATTCTTTGTTTCTTCTTTGCCTCAAAAAATTTTTCTGAACTTTGATAAAACTCTATTTGACTATAGTCCATATAGTCCATAACGACTCTTTTAAAGCGTTTGTCTGATAATATAAAGCCACATGGTTCAATTATTTCTAATTTAGCACCCAAACAAGCGCAGGTTCTAATGATTGCAGCAGTATTCTGAGGTATATCAGGCTCATACAAAGCTATTTTGGGTCCTATAATTGTTGAATTCTGTGTCATTCTTTCAGTAGTAAAATAATTATTTTATATTATATGAATTCGTATATTAACTATTTTAAATCAAAAAGAGATAATAACAAAAGTTGCTATAAGTGTCTGAAAAAAAAACAAAAAGAAGAGATTTTTTATTTACAGCTACTACTGCTGTAGGAGCTGTTGGTGCCGCTGCAGTAGTATGGCCAATGATAGATCAAATGAATCCAGATGCTTCTGTTAAAGCGTTAGCTAGTACAGAGGTTGATGTAAGTTCATTAACACCTGGAAATACATTAACTGTTTTGTGGAGAGGGAAACCTGTATTTATAAGAAGAAGAACTCAAGAAGAAATTGATGAGGCTAGATCTGTGAAGATGGAGGATTTAATTCATCCTGAAAAAGATGAGGATAGAGCAAAAAACCCCGAGTGGCTTGTTATGTTAGGTGTATGCACTCACCTTGGATGCGTACCTCTAAATGATAAAGGTGATTATAATGGTTGGTTCTGTCCATGTCATGGATCTCATTATGATACCTCTGGGAGAATAAGAAAAGGACCAGCACCGTGGAATATGGAAGTGCCTAAATACGAATTTGTTGATGCAAACACAATTAAAATTGGATAAAGAAAAAATGAGTGATCACGATTACAGACCAAAATCAAAAGTAGGACAATGGTTTAATGATCGATTGCCACTATTAACTCTTGCAAATCATTTAACAGATTATCCAACTCCTAAAAATTTGAACTACTGGTGGACATTTGGTGGAATTTTAACTTTTTGTTTAATTACTCAAATTGTAACAGGATTAACTCTTGCAATGCATTACATTGCCCATGCTGATATGGCTTTTGAAAGTGTAGAGCACATCATGCGTGATGTTAACTATGGATGGTTAATTAGATATATTCATGCAAACGGCGCTTCAATGTTTTTCCTAGCGGTGTATATTCATATATTTAGATCATTATTTTACGGTTCTTATAAATCTCCAAGAGAAATAATTTGGATTTTAGGGATAATAATTTATTTATTAATGATGGCTGCAGCATTTATGGGTTATGTGTTGCCATGGGGTCAAATGAGTTTTTGGGGAGCAACAGTTATTACAAATTTATTTAGTGCTATTCCTTTAGTAGGAGAGGGAATAGTTACTTGGTTATGGGGCGGTTATTCAGTTGACAACCCTACACTAACCAGATTTTTTACTTTACATTATTTAATTCCATTTTTAATTTTAGGATTAGTTGTTTTACATATATGGGCTTTACATGTTCCTGGTAACAACAATCCTGTTGGAATAGATATAAAAAAACCATCTAAAGACACTGTACCTTTTCATCCTTACATCGTAATTAAAGATGGTTTTGCTTTATTAATGTTCATGATTGTGTTTGCTTTCTTTGTATTCTATGCACCAAATATTTTAGGACATGCAGACAATTATATAGAGGCTAACCCAATGGTAACACCTGCACACATAGTTCCTGAATGGTATCTGTTACCTTTTTATGCAATATTAAGATCGGTTCCTGATAAATTGCTAGGAGTTGTGGCTATGTTATCTGCAATATTAATTTTAGCAGTTTTGCCTTGGTTAGATACTTCAAAAATAAGATCTGCAGTATTTAGACCTTTATATAAACAATTTTACTGGATATTAGTTGCAGATGTTTTGATACTTGGCTATGTGGGGGCGATGCCAGCTGAAGGACTTTACTTGTTGATAGCACGAGTTGCGACGGCGTATTACTTTTTACATTTTTTAGTTATTCTTCCTGTTTTAGGTTTTAAAGAAAAAACTTTACCAGTGCCTTTAAGTATTACTGAGCCTGTTCTTGGTGGTTCACCAAATTTAGCTGCCGCCAGAAATAAAGAAAGTAAAATAGAATAAGGTGAAAAATTTATTTAAATTATTTTCTATAATAATCATAATTCTTGTTTCAAATTCATATTCTTTTGCTGCTGAAAAAGCAGAATATCTAAAAACTGATTGGAGTTTTAAGGGTCTATTTGGAAAATTTGATAGAGCTTCTCTTCAAAGAGGTTATCAAGTTTATACTGAAGTATGTGCTTCATGTCACTCGATGAAGTATTTAAGTTATAGAAATTTAGCAGAGCCAGGTGGGCCAGAGTTCTCTGAAGCTCAAGCAAAAGCCATAGCAGCTTCATTTGAAGTAACTGATGGTCCAAATTCTGATGGTGAAATGTTTACAAGACCAGGAAAATTATCTGATAAATTTGTAATGCCATATGACAATGTAAAAGCAGCTCAAGCTGCAAATGGTGGCGCATACCCTCCTGACATGTCTGTATTGGTTAAAGCTAGAGGAGGTGGTGTTGATTATATTTACTCTTTACTACAAGGTTATGACGAAGCCCCGGTAGGTGTGACATTAGATGATGGAGTTTATTATAATAAATATATGTATGGAAACAAAATTAGAATGGCTGCTCCATTATCAGATGGATTAGTAGAGTATGGTGATGGCACTAATGCTACATTAGAACAGATGTCAAAAGATGTAACGACCTTTTTAATGTGGTCTGCTGAACCTCATTTAGAAGCTAGACATCAGATGGGCTTTAAAGCAATTGTCTATTTAATTATCCTTACAGTTTTAGTTTACTTTAGTATGAAAAAAATCTGGTCACGTGTTGAATCTGAAGTTTAATACATCTCCATCTTTCACGATATAGTCTTTACCCTCTAATCTCATTTTTCCGTTAGCTTTAGAATTTATCCATCCATCATTAGCAATGAAATCATCATAAGATATAGTTTCAGCTCTAATAAAACCTTTTTCAAAATCAGTGTGAATTTCTCCAGCAGCTTTAGGAGCAGTACAATTTTTTTGTATAGTCCAAGCTCTTGTTTCCTCAGGTCCAGAGGTAAAAAACGTAACAAGTTCTAATATTTTATAGCCTTTTTGAATTAACATACTTAAACCTGTATTCTTTAAACCAATCATATTCATATAATTTTTTTTTTCATCTTCTGCCAATTCATTTATTTGGTTTTCTATATCTGCAGAAACAATCAGAGTGTTATCTTTTTTAAATTTTTCAATAAAGTTTTTAGTATATTTATTTCCACTCTGGACACTTTGTTCATCTACATTACAAACAAAAATCTTTGGTTTTATTGATAGAAGACCACTTTGGTTAAGTTGTTTGGTATCAAATTGTGATTTTAATATTGATATATCCTTGTCATTATTAATACAGTCTAATGCAATCTTTAAAATCTTTAACTGATCTTCGTCTACATTTTTTTTATTATTTTTTTCAAGTCTTTTTTGAATAGACTCCAGATCAGCTAACATCATCTCAGTTTCAATGATCTCAAGATCTCTTACTGGGTTCACATCAGGATTAACATTTTGAATATCTTCTGAGTCAAAGCATCTAATCATATGAATAACTGCATCAACTTCTCTTATGTGGGACAGAAATTTATTGCCTAATCCTTCACCTTTAGATGCTCCTTTGACAAGACCAGCTATGTCAACAAATGAAATATTTGTGTTAATAGTTTTTTTTGATTTTGAAACTTCTGACAATTTGTTCAATCTTTCGTCTGGAACTAGGACTACTCCCACATTAGGATCTATGGTACAAAATGGAAAATTCGCAGCTTGAGCATTGCTTGAGTTTGTAAGAGCATTGAAGAGTGTAGATTTACCTACATTAGGCAAACCAACAATTCCACATTTAAAACTCATTATTGATTATTTACAGTGCTAGAAAATAAATTTAATTTTTTATCAATAAGTATTGATATAGAATCTGTTATGTTATTTATAATTTTTTCTAATCCAAGCATTTCATCCTCATCAAAATTTTGAAGAACAAAATCACTTACTTCCATTTTATCTTTTGGCTTACCTATCCCTATTCGAACTCTTGAATAATCTTTACCAATAAATTTATCTATTGATGCAATTCCGTTATGTCCTGCATCAGATCCTCCAAATTTTGCTTTTATCTTTCCAAATTCTACATCTAAATCGTCATGAAAAACAATAACATCCTCAGCATCAATTTTGAAATATTCAATTAATTCTCTAATACAAATTCCAGAGTTATTCATAAAGGTTAAAGGTTTTATGGCATAAACTTTTTGGTCTACCACATTACCAGTCGTAAGAAGACCTTTGAATTTTGGTTTTTGTTTTGAGAGCCCAAATTTTTTATTTATTGCATCTATAATTTTGAAACCAATATTGTGCCTATTATTTTCACTGTCTGGGGTTGGATTACCTAATCCTACAAATAGAAGCATAAAATATTAATAATGGAGAATAAAATTCAATTTTAATTAACTTATTTTTTTTCTTCAGCAGGTTTTTTATTTTCACCTTCTTTTTTATCACCTTCAGCTGCTTGTTTTTCTCCACCTTCAGCTGCAGCTGCTACTGCTTCTTCAGTGCCTTCTCCCTCAGCTGCCTCATCTTCTGCAGGTTTTTCAGGTTCTTTCATAACAGTTGGCGCTGCTAGAGTTGCTATTACGAAATCTCTTCCTTGAATAGTAGGAGTAACTTCACTATCAAGATTTATCGAAGAAATTTTAAAACTCTCTCCAATATCAACTCCATCAAGATCTATAACAAGATTTTCAGGAATCTTTTCGCTTGGACATTTTAGTTCAACTTTTCTTCTTACTATGTTTAAGACTCCACCTCTTTTTAAACCAGGCGATTTTTCATGATTTAAAAATTTCACTGGCACTTCTATTCTGACTTTTATCCCTGCTGCAATTCTTAAAAAGTCTACATGAATTGGTTCGTCTGAAATAATGTCGTATTTAATTTCTCTTGGAAGAGCTTTTTGAGGCTTACCATCAACATTTAAAGTTATGATACTCGATAAAAAATTTTCATTTTCAATAAGTGATTTAAGTACTTTTTTGGATATAGAAATTTTTTCATTTTGAGCTTCACCACCATAAATTATCGCAGGTACATTACCGTTGTTTCTAAGTGAATTAAGTTCACCTTTAGTTTTTGTATCTCTAATATTAGCGTCTAATGAATTCATAAAAACAGGGATTTCTAGCTCAAGTTCTTTAATAACACAAGGTATTTATTTGAATAAATCTGATACTGAAGTTGAATTAGATATTCTTTTAATCGCTTCACCCATAAGGCTAGAAATTGACAGAACCTCAATGTTTTTAGCACCTTTAACCCTGTTCATGTTATCAATTGTATCAGTTATTACCAAATTTTTAATTACAGAATTTTTAATTTTTTTTACAGCTTCTCCGCTAAGAACACCGTGAGTTATGTAAACATAAACTTCTTTGGCACCTCGATCTTTAAGAGCTTTAGCTGCATTTACAATAGTACCACCAGAATCGATGATATCATCAACAAGAATACAAGTTTTACCTTTCACATCTCCAATAATATTCATTACTTGAGATTGACCTGGCTTTGGTCTTCTTTTATCTACAATTGCTAATCCAACATTTAAGAGTTTACCTAGCGCTCTAGCTCTTTCAGTTCCACCAACATCTGGTGCAACACAAATTAGATTTTTACTTTTTATCTTTTTTTTGACATGTCTTGCAAATATTGGTGTTGCAAACAAGTTATCCACTGGAATATCAAAAAATCCTTGAATTTGTCCTGCATGCAAATCAACAGTGACAACTCTATCTGCTCCTGCTTTAGTAATTAGATTCGAAACAAGTTTTGCTGATATTGATGTTCTTGGTGCAACTTTTCTATCTTGTCTAGCATAACCAAAGTAAGGGATAACTGCAGTAATATTTTTGGCTGACGATCTCTTAAGTGCGTCAATACATAATAGTAGTTCCATAAGGTTATCATTTGCAGGAGATGAAACAGATTGAATTAAAAAAATACTATTCCCTCTAATATTTTCATTAATTTCCACATAGATTTCCCCATCAGAAAAATTTCTAATACTAGAATTGACTAATTTAGATTTTAGAAATTTAGCAATATTCTTACTCAACGGTTTGTTGCTATTTCCGGATAATAATTTCATTAAAAAACCTAATTAAGCATAATTATTGAAATATTTCTACCATAATCATCATGATTTAGTTTTAACGCTCTTCGCGCACTGAAAAAATTATTATTAACATCAAATGTATCAATATTCATAGACTCAATATTTTTTATTTTATTCTTTAAAAGACATGATTTTACATATTTAGGTAAATCAAAATAAAGCTTTTTGTACTTAATTTTAAAAAATTTATTATTTTTTTTATCCTTTTTAATAAATTTTCTTTTAAAATCTTCTTTGACTTCATAATTTTTAGCCGAGATAGCAGGTCCGATAACTGCAGTAATATTTTTAGGATTAGATCCTATTTTGATCATAAAGTGGATTACCTTGCTAATTATACCCTTGTACGCACCTTTCCACCCAGCATGAACTGCTGCAACTAATTTTGTTCTCTCATCACAGATTAAGATCGGCACACAATCAGCAGTTAAAACACCAATAGGTATTTTTTTTTGGTTTGTAATTACTGCGTCTGCTTTTGGTTTTGATTTAAATATATTTTTTTTATTAATAAAAACAAACTTATTACTATGTATTTGATGAAGTAAAAAAATACTTTTAGCAGTGCTGTTTATTTTTTTTTTAACTATTTGTAAATTTTTTTCAACATCTGATGGCTTATCATTAGAACCAGGACCACAATTTAAACTTTTATAAATTTTTTTTGATTTACCACCAGTTTTATTAAAAAAACCATGTTTAATTATTTTAATTTTCGAGAGTTTTTTTGATTTTATCAATTTTGAAAACCTGTTCTAAAATTATTTTTCTTGTTTTTTATAAGCATGACTTTGAACAATTCACCCATTTGCTTTTCATCTATTAAACGTCTTACACGATAAAATAAATCTGCTTTTTTAGAAAATGCTGTATTTTTACTGATTATTTCTGCTCTTTGAAGGATACCCATACTTGTTAAAAAATTTTTTTGATTTGTAAAAATCGAATTAATTTCTTCAAACTGATTTATAAATTGTTCAAAAGAATGAAAGTTTATATTGTAAGTAATATCAGAGTCTCCAATATTTTCTAAAATGTTAGAATATTTGTGATTATTTACCGCCTGAAGAGTCTCATGCATTTTGCTATCTGCATAACCATAATCAATAACTAGCATTCCCCCATCATTTTTTTCTATTAAATTGCAAATTGTTTTTAAATATTTAAATGTATCTGGTGAATATTCTATAATGATCTGATTTTTTGATATTTCAAAATTTAGATGTTTCTCAATTTTTTTTATATCAATTTTTTCATCTTTAAACTCAGCTTGTTTTGGATCATTCAAATTTACGAATCTTTCAAACCAACTATCTTTTTTTTTAAAAAATTGTTTGATTGGTATAGCGTCAAAGAATTCATTAGCTAAAAAAATTGTAGGGTTTGAGTTTATTTTTTTAATGTCTTTCAACCATAAAAATTTTTGAGAATTTAAATTTTTTTTTTGTTCATTTACTAAAAAATCGCTTTTTTCATGAATTATAAAACTACAAGCTTTGTAACAATCAGGAAAATTCATGAGCGTCTCGTCTATGACTTTCATCATTTCGCCATTTCCAGCTCCGAGTTCTAGCAAATTAAATTTTTTTGGAGAGCCTATACTTTTCCAAAAAGTAATTGTCCAAATTGCAATTATCTCTGAAAATAATCTTGTGATATTGGGAGCAGTAACAAAGTCTCCATCTTCACCAAAAGGATTCTTTTTCATATAAAAACCTTTATCCTTATCGTAAAGAGCTAAGTTTATAAATTGATCTAACGGTAAATTATTTGTTTTAGCGAGTTTCATATTTTAAATAAAATAAGATTACCCCTGACAGTATAAATATTAAACTTACTACTTGCCCCATAGTTAAGTTTAAAAATATATAACCCAGATGTTCATCTGGTACTCTATAAAATTCAATAATAAATCTGAAGATTGAGTAAATTATTAAAAATAGTGCTGAAATTACCCCAGGTTTATTTGAAAATTTGTTTTTAAAATAAATTAATAATAAAAATAAAAATAAACCTTCTAATATTGCTTCGTATAATTGTGAGGGATGTCTAGGAAGACTATCTATCTGAATAAATGTTACTGCCCAGGGCACATTAGTTATAGTTCCGTACAACTCTGAATTTATAAAGTTTGCTATTCGTCCAAAAAATAATCCAACAGGAGCTACCAAAGCGACAATATCCAAATATAAGAATGGGTTTTGATTGTTTTTTTTAGCAAAAAATATAGATGCAAAAATAACTCCAATTAAACCACCATGGAAGGACATTCCACCTTGCCAGATTTTAAATATATCTAATGGATTATTTATATAAAAACTTAAATTATAAATAAAAATATAACCAAGTCTGCCTCCTAAAATTATACCAATAATTAAATAAGTTAAATAATCATCAAATTTATTTTTAACTTCTATATCTTGGATAAATAATTTTTTAGCAAGTATCCAGCCAAATATAATTCCAAATATATAAGCTAAAGAATACCACCTGATTTCTAAAGAAAATATTTCTAATGCTACTGGGTCAAAATTATTAATGAACATTTTTAATAATACTTATAATGTATATCTTAAATATGAAAAATTCTAAATTTATAATTGATAAGTTTGCTAGATTAATAGAGCAGGGACTAGTATCTTCAAAAGACTTAACTACTGAATTATTTAATATCTTAAAATCTAAAAGAGATGAGTTTGTTTTTAAAATGAAACTCACAAGTAAAGATGAGTTTGAGGTGCTCTCAAAACGTGTTGAGAATCTTGAAAATAAAATAAATAAAATTGAGAAAAAAAAAATTAAAAAAGTTAAACAGGCAAGAAAACCTTAACTCTTAAACCATCCATTTTTGATTTTTCTAACATTATATTTCCTCCATGAGATTTGATAATGTCTGAAGAAATTGACAAACCAAGACCAACACTTGATTTAGATTCTGCTCTACCTTTATCAATTTTATAGAAAGGTTTAAACACGTTTTCATACTCTTTTTTTGGAATTCCAGGACCATCATCATCAATAATAATGAATACGTTTGTATTTTTTTTATTTAAGCCAATTTCAACTTTATTTGCATATTTCAAAGAATTATCGATTAGATTGTTTAGACATCTATTAATTAAATTTTTCCTGCCATTAAAGTAAATTCTAGGTGTTAAGTTTTGTGAAATATTTTCGTTGTTATATTTTTCGATAACTTCTGAAATCAATTCAGATAAATTAAACATTTCATCTTTTTCAACATATGATGAACTAGTAAATTGTAAATATTCATTTAACATTTTCTCCATTTCATTGATGTCTTCTGTTAATTTATTAATAGTTTCTTTATCTCTTATAAATGCTAATTGTAGTTTCATTCTTGTTAAGGGTGTCCTTAAATCATGACTTATTCCAGATAACATTTCAGTTCTTTGATTTATGTGTCTTTCAATTCTTTTTCTCATTTTATCAAATTCATGTCCTGCTTGTCTTATTTCAAGGGCTCCAGAAGGTTTGAATTCCTCAATATTTTCTCCTTTACCAAACCTTTCAGCCGCACGAGCTAAGTTAGTGATTGGTCTAGTTTGATTTTTTAAAAATATTAGAGAAATGATCACCATAATAATTGCAGGTACAGTGATCCAAAGTGCAAATATTCTTGCTGAAGAGCTAGCAACTCTATCTTTAGGTACTAAAAATTTAAAATAACCATTTTCATATTTAATTCTCAAATCAATTAATTCTTTATAACTTGTTGTATCAAACCAGTAATTATTTAATCCAAATTTTGATTTTAGCTCTCTTCTTAAGGTTCTATCTATAGGACTAAACCATCTTTCATTATCCGTACTCTTTAATTTTTCGTTATTGGTAAATTCAATATTTAAATCTAAAAATATAGAAAAAAGATCTAGCAACTCTTGTTTGTTTTCTTGCTCACTTCCATAAGCTTCAATAAATGTACTAATTTCATTTACTAAAGTTCTTGTCATACCTTTATTTGTTTTGATCCAAAGGCTATCAAAAAAAACAATTGTAATTACTAGTTGTAGAACCAAAACAGGAATAGCAACAATAAGAAGTGCTCTATAAAATAATCTTTTTGGTAATATTTTTTTTAAGTAATTACTCAATCCAGAGAACATATCCTACACCTCTTATTGTCTGTAAAAATTTTGGATTTTTTGGATCAATTTCAATTTTTTTTCTAAGCCGAGTAATAATAACATCTATTGATCTCTCTTTATCAAGATTAATTAATTGACCAATATCCTCTCTAGAAAATGTTTTCCCTGGGTTATTGATCATTTTTTCTAAAATTGTCTTTTCAGTTGTATTAATCTTAAATTCTTTATCATTTTTAAATATTAAAAGTTTGTTCAAATCAATTTTCACATTTTCAAATTCTATAACCCTTTTTTGATCTGTTTTGATAGTTTTATTTAATATGTTTTGTATTCTTAGAATTAATTCTTTTGGTTCAAATGGTTTTGGTAAATAATCATCAGCACCTATCTCTAACCCCTCAACCCTTTCATTTGCTTCGCCTTTAGCTGTCAGAAGTATAATTGGTGTATCTAATTTTTTTTTATTTTCTTTTAAAAATTCAAGCCCACTTTTACCTGGCATCATTACATCCAAAACAATTAAATCAAACTTAATTATTTTTATTTTCTCTAAAGCATTTTCCGCATTATCTGCAGTAGTCACTAGGAATTTATTTTCATTTAAATACTTTTTTACTAGAGACCTAATTCCATCATCATCGTCAACTACTAATATATGTGCTATAAACTTATCCATTAATTATTTTACTAAGTACATTATCAAAATTAATAACTTCTTCAGAAGTTGAATTTAGTAAAGCATTATAAATCCTTTTTTTTTGTAAATTGAAAATTTCATTAAAAATTTTTTTACCTTTATCATTAAGAAAAACATGCTTTACTCTAGTATCTTGATCATCTTTTTTAAACATGATGATTTCAAGTTTAATCAAATCTTTGAGAACACGATTTAAACTTTGTTTTGTGACTTTTAATCTTTTTAGCAGTTCAGATATAGAGATACCTTCATACATTGATAATAAATGAATTACTTTATGGTGTGCTAACCCGATAGAATATCTGTCTAATATTTTTTTTGAGTCTGAAAAGGTCTCTCTATAGCTTACGAATAGTTTTTCAATTAAGTCTTTAAGCTGATCATCTTTTAAATATAAAAGTTCTTTCATTTTAGGTAAGTTATATTGACATATTAAAGATACAAAGATATTTTTTGTTTATAAATTAAAAAAAATTTCATACATGATACCTTACGACAAGAGATCTGGAAAAATATGGTACAACAACGAATTAGTTGATTGGGGTGATGTTAAGCTTCATGTTTTAAGCCATGGAATGCACTATGCTAGTTGTGTATTTGAAGGTGAGAGAGTTTATGATGGTGCAATTTTCAAATTAGAGGATCACACTTCAAGATTTTTTTACTCAGCAAAAAGAATGGGTTTTGAAATTCCATACACAGAGGACGAAATAAATATTGCGTCAAACAAAATTGTAGCGACACAAAAAGTAGAAAATGGTTACGTAAGACCTGTGGCTTGGAGAGGTAGTGAGATGATGGCTATTTCTGCGCAGCATACTAAAATTCATGTTGCAATAGCAACTTGGGAGTGGGGATCATATTTTGATCCTAAACTGAAAGTTGAAGGAATAAGATTAAATATTTCAAATTGGAGAAGACCAGCACCTAATACAATACCTTGGGATACAAAGGCATCCGGTCTTTATATGATTTGTACTCTCTCTAAACATGAAGCAGAAAAACAAGGTTACACAGATTCTTTAATGTTAGATCATGAGGGAAATATTGCTGAAGCTACTGGTGCAAATATTTTTTTTAAAGATAAAAGTGGAGAAATTCATACTCCAATACCAGACTCATTTTTGGATGGCATTACAAGAAGGACTGTTATTGGAATAGCAAAATCAAAAAATATAAAAGTTCATGAAAGAAAAATAAGTCCAACTGAACTACCAAATTTTGTTGGATGTTTTTTAACTGGAACTGCAGCAGAGGTAACTCCTGTATCATGTATTGCAGAAAATCAGTTTAAAGTTTGTGATACTATTATTGATTTAAATGAAAGCTACCAAAAATTAGTTAGGAAGAAAAAAGCAGCTTAATCTTTACTGTCTTCAGACATTGCGTGATCAATACCTTTTCGCATATAATCATAAGCAGTAAAAAGTGTTAAAGCAGCTGATAACCACAAAAAAATTATACCAATCGTTTGAGCGTTATAATCTTGGAAGTTAATTATCTTATTTCCTGTATCACCGGATAATAGAAGAGCTATGGCTACCATTTGTAATACTGTTTTAAGTTTTGCAAGATTTGAAACTGGAAGTTTTATTTTACCTTTAGCTAGAAATTCTCTTAAACCTGAAATTAAAATTTCTCTAGTAAGTATTATAATTGCTGCAATTACCTCATAATTTCTAATAGTTCCGTCCATAACTAAAAGTATCAATGCTGTAGCAACAATAATTTTATCAGCTATAGGATCTAGTAACTCCCCTAACTTTGACTCTACTCCAAACATTCTAGCCAACATACCATCCAAGAAGTCTGTAAAAGATGCGACTATAAATAATATTAAAGCAGTTAGATCACCATAAAAACCTGGAAGATAAAAAGCTAAGACAAAAAAAGGAACAATTATTATCCGACCAATTGTTAATATGTTTGGAATTTTTTTAAGCATAATTATTCGTGAAAAAAGTTATATATCTTTTTTGCTACTTTTTCTTCAACACCTTCTACAGATTTAATTTCATCCAAGCTAGCTGACTCAACAGATCTTGCAGACCCAAAATGGTTCAATAAAGCTCTTTTTCTTATAGCTCCAATACCTTCTATTTGGTCTAATAAAGATTTGCTAATACCTTTTTTCCTTTTTGCTCTGTGAGCACTTATAGCAAATCTATGTGATTCATCCCTAATTCTTTGAAGAAAAAAAAGGGTTGGGTCGTTTTTAGTAAATTTGTACTCTTTACCATTATGAAAAAAGGTTTCATTTCCACTGTTTCTAAACTTACCTTTAGCTATTGCAATGATCGGAATATCGTGAAGACCTAGCTCATTTAAACTTTCCCTTGCAACCGAATATTGACCTTTACCTCCATCGACAAGTACTAAATCAGGAAAAGTAAGATAATTATCTTTTTCCTGAACCGCTCTTTTGAACCTTCTATTTAATACTTCTTTCATCATTCCGTAATCATCTTGTTCATTTTTTTTATGTTTAATATTAAATTTCCTATACCTTTTCTTAATAAATCCTTCATCACCATAAGCTATTAGTGCTCCAACACTATTAGTACCTTGAATATGACTGTTATCATAAACTTCAATTAAATTTATGTTGGTTTCTAAATTAAATTTTTTAGCAACTGCATCGAATAATTCTTTATTATTCTGACTTTCATAAAGTTTTCTATTTAGACTATCTTTTGCATTTTTAATTGCTTGATTAATAACTTTTAGTTTTGACCCTTTTTTTGCAACTGAAATATTAATCTGTTTACCTTCTTTTTGAGTAAGTGTTTTTTCAATTAACACTTTTTCTTTTATTTCTTCTGAAAGAATAACTGATGATGGAACGGATTTATTTTCATAAAACTGAGAAACAAACGAATTTAGGATTTCATTGAATTTTTCATCTGGATCATGTTTTGGAAAAAAAGCTTGATTTCCCCAATTTTGTTTTGATCTATAAAAAAAAACTTGAATACAAGTTTTGCCAGATTCTTTGTATCCAGCAATAACATCAGCTTCAACCAAGTTTGCTTCATTAATTCTTTGAGAGGATTGAATTATATTTAATGCTTTTATTCTATCTCTTAATATCACAGCTTTCTCAAAATCAAGATCCTCACTTGCTTTTTCCATTTGATTGGAAAGATTTTTTTGAATTTTCCTAGATTTACCTGAAACAAATTCAATAGCGTCGTTTACTGTTTGATTATATTCCTCTTTTTTTACGTAACCTACACATGGTCCAGAACATCTTTTTATTTGATACAAAATACATGGTCTTTCTCTATTTTTAAAAACAGTGTCATCACAAACTCTTAAATGAAAAATCTTTTGGATCATTTTGATTGTCCAATTAGCAGAACCAGCAGAAGCAAAAGGTCCAAAGTAAAAACCTTCTTTTGTTTTTTTACCTCTATGTCTTTTTATTTGGGGCCACTTATCTTTATTGCCAATAAATATGAATGGAAATGATTTATCATCACGAAGTAGGATATTGAATTTTGGCTTATGCTTTTTGATTAAATTTGCTTCTAAAAGTAGTGCTTCACTCTCGTTAGATGTTGTTGTTATCTCTAGCCTTCTTGTTTGAGATAACATTCGTTCAGTTCTTATTATATGATTTTTTTCAGAAACATAACTCTTTAATCTGTTTGGTAGATTTTTAGCCTTACCTACATAAAGAATTTCATTTTTCTCATTAAGCATCCTGTAAACTCCAGGGAGTTTAGGCACTAAAGATAACTCTTTTTTAATTACTTCTTTTCCTATTTCAGAACTTATCATTGCTTCTCTTTTTGGTAATTTGAATACCAACAGATGAACACTGTTTTAAGATTTCTAATTTTTCAATTTTTAACATTATTTTAGCAATTCTTATGTCTTTAAATAGTTCATCAAAAACTGCTTCTGCTAAGGTTTCTAAAAAATTATAATGTCTCTTTTTTACAAGTTTAGTAATTAATTTTACAATTGTTCCATAATTAACTATAGATTTTATATCTTTATCGCTAGAAGGTTTTTTTATCCTCATAATCTATTTCAAGACTAAATTTTACTTTTTGTGATTTTTTTTTTTCAGAATCGTAATAACCGAGTTTTAAATCCAAAATTAGTTCATTAATTAGTATTTTTTTCTCATAATTAAATAAAGTTTTATTTTTATCTATTTTGACAATTTTTAAATTATTTTTTTTCATTATTTAGTTCCAAAAATAGTAAGGTTCCAACATGCATTTCCATCCTCAATACGAACATAGCAACCAAAAAATGACATGATTTTAAATGCAAAAAAACCACCAATCAAAATTATCGCTGCTGCAAGAAAAGGATTAATTTTTTTCATTTATTTAATTCTTGAAGCAATATAGTCTAAAATGACTGGATTATAATATTGAAAACAATCAGCCATATTCATTACGTGTCCTGGATTTTTTTGTTTTGAAACATTTTCTTTCCAGTCATATCCTCCTACCACACATTTTTTTCCATTAACTTTATAATTCTCTGAAATAACAATTCTTTTAACGCCAGGGACCTCTTCTAACCAATCTGACAACAGTCCTTCATACTTATCTCTAGGATGAGTAAAAGCTAGAACGGGCACGTTATTTGATTTTTTAATGTTATCAATCTGTCTTTGTCTTAGTTCTGCAGGACCTGGGCGCTTTTTAGCAAATTTTTTTAGTGCCTCTTCAGGACCAACTTTTTTGACTTTATATTTTTTGGAAAGTTTACCAAAACAAGCTTGCATGTACGATATACCTCCACCTACTTTATCTGGATGAGCAGCTAATAACATTAAAGTTAATAGACCACCACAAGAGTGACCTGATATAATAATCTGTTTTCTGGGAACTCCTATATTTATAAATTTTTCAACTAATTCTAAGTTTTTTTCAACTCTTTTATCTAATTTATGTTTACCAACATAAGGGGTTTTAGATTTCCACCAGCTTTTTTTCAATGACATATCCCCGGCAAAGTCATTAGAGCAAAAGTTATAAACCATAATTTTCTTACCATTAATTTCCTCATCAACTAGTGATGCTTGATTTTTTAGATCCATTGCCCAAATACATTCACTCTTTTTTGCCTCATCATTTGTGTTTTGACCATGATTAAAAATAATGATAATTTTATTTTTAGGGTCCTCAACAACAAAACCTTCTTTTACTTTAGCTGATTTAGTAATAAATCCACTTTTTAAAATTTTATTAGCATGAACATTATTAGAGATTAATAAAAATATTAAAATTAAAAAAATTTTTTTCATTCTTTTCCTCTCATAATATCTGGTGTTTGCCAGTTTAAATTCTGCCCACTATCAATTGCTAATACTTGACCAGTAATAGATCTATTTTTTATAAAAAAGTCAACGGCGTTGCAAATTTGTTCCACATCAACTTGTCTTTTTAAGGGGGTTGCTAAATACTGTTTTTTGAAGTGTTTTTCAGACTGTCTTTGATTTTTTATTGTAGGTCCTGGAGCTATTCCATTGACCCTTATTTTTGGAGCTAGGCTCATAGCACTTGTTTTTGTAAGAGTATAAAGGCCAGTTTTACTTATAGTGTATGAAAAAAAATAAGGAGTAAGTTTAAAGACTCTCTGATCAATTATATTTATTATGTTATTATTTTTTCCTTTTATATTTTTAGCAAATTCTTTAGATAATAAAGCAGGTGTTCTTAAATTTGTTCTCAAGTGTTTACCCCAACTATCTGTTGTGAAGTTTGCTATTTTATCATTTTCAAATAAAGAAGCATTGTTAATTAAACAATCAAAATATTTTAATTTTAATTTGGCATATTTAACAATTTTATTTACGTCTTTTTCTTTACTTAAATCACCTTTTACAAGGTAAACCTTTGTACCATTACCCTCTAATTCTTTTTTTAATTTTTCAGCTTTTAATTTTGACTTATTAAAATGAATGAGAATTTCTTTATTAGGGCCAGATAATTTTTTTGCAATCGCAGCACCAATTCTTGTTGCTCCACCAGTAATAATTATTTTCCGTGCTTCCATTTTTTATCTCTTTTTTTTGTAACTTTAGTGCCTGGCATACCCATAGTTGATCTGCCTTTTGGATAAAGCTTATTTTTTACATCATACTGCCTTATTTTTGGATTCAATGTAATTTCTAATTCTGTGCTTTCTAATTTTCTTATTTCATCTCTTATTTTAGCGGCCTCTTCAAATTCTAAATTAGATGCCGCCTCTTTCATCTTTTTATCTAAGCCTTTGAGATGTTTTTTAAGATTTCCACCAATATTTGATCCCTCGCTTATTTTGACGTAGTCTTTCTCGTAAACACTTTCTAGAATATCGCTAATATCTTTTTTTACTGACTTAGCATTTATTTTGTGTTTCTTATTATAAGCTAATTGAATTTTTCTTCTTCTATCAGTTTCTGCAACTGCTTTTTTTATACTTTTCGTCTCTTTGTCAGCATACAAAATGACTTTCCCATCAACGTTTCGTGCTGCTCTTCCTATTGTTTGAATTAAAGATGTTTCAGATCTCAGAAAACCTTCTTTATCAGCATCTAAGATTCCAACTAACGCACATTCAGGAATATCTAATCCTTCTCTTAATAAGTTAATTCCAACTAAAACATCAAATACACCCATTCTTAAATCTCTCATGATTTCAATTCTTTCTAACGTATCAATATCTGAGTGCAGGTATCTTACCTTTATACCGTTCTCGTGAAGATATTCAGTTAAATCTTCAGCCATTTTTTTAGTTAGAGTCGTCACTAATACCCTA
>CABYSP010000005.1 GCA_902521675.1 uncultured Pelagibacteraceae bacterium | reverse complement strand
TTCTACCAAGTCTTGGTTGGTAATTTCTTTCTTTGACCATCTGTTTAATATTTTGATATTATTTTCTTTTTTATTATTGTTTTCTTTTTCAACTATTACAAATCTTGAAATTTTTTTATTTGTTGGTGGAACTGAACTTACTAAACTTTTGGTATAATTTTCTTGTGGACTGGTTAATATTTTTTTAGTTTCACCGATTTCAACCAAATTACCACTTTTCATAACTGCTACACGATCAGCTGTCTCAGCTATAACTCCCATGTCATGAGTAATTAAGATGACCGCAAGATTTCTTTCTTTTGTTAATTTTTTAATAAGTTCTAAAATCTGAGACTGAATTGATACATCTAATGCTGTTGTTGGTTCATCTGCAATTAACAATTCTGGCTCACAACATAGAGCTAATGAAATTACTACTCGCTGTCTCATTCCACCTGAAAATTGGTGAGGATAATTATCAAATCTTGTTTCTGCATCTTTTATACCAACCTCTTTCAATAGATTTATAGATTTATTTTTTGCATCCTCTTTACTTAATTTAAGATGAGTTTGAATTGTTTCAATTAACTGTTCACCTACAGTCAGAATTGGGTTAAGTGAAGTTTGTGGATCTTGAAATATCAATCCAATTTTATTTCCCCTATATTTAACAATACTTTCAGAGTTTTCATGAATGTTAAGATCACCCAAAATAATAGAGCCACTAGAAACCTTACCTGGTTCATCAATTAAATTTATAATAGCGTTTCCTACTGTACTTTTTCCTGATCCAGACTCTCCAACTAATCCTAAAATTTCTCCTTTGTTAACTTCAATATTTACATTCTTAGCAGCGTTGACTGTTTCTTTTCTCAACTGATAATCAACACTAAGATTATTTATTTTTAAAAATGTCATTTTTTTAATTTTGGATTTAAAGTATCTCTCATCCAATCCCCTAATAAATTTATTGAAAATGCTAAAATAACTAAGAAAATTGCTGGAAAAAAAGTAATCCACCATTCTCCCGAAAATAAAAAATCATTACCAAGTCGTATTAATGTACCTAAAGAAGGTGTTGTTGGAGGTACGCCAACTCCTAAAAAACTTAAAGTAGACTCGGCTAAAATAGCAAGTGCTAGACCAATGGTTCCAATTACCAACACTGGTCTTAAAATATTGGGTAAGATATGTTTAAACATTATAATTATGTTTGAAACCCCAATGATTGTTGATGCTGAAACGTAATCTTTATTTTTTTCAACTAAAGTTGCAGCTCTAGAAACTCTTGCAAATTGTGGCCACTCTGAAATTCCAATAGCAAATATTAAAACATAAATTGCCATTTCATCATGCATTTCTCTTGAAATTAATCCTCTTGCAATACCATCAACTAGAAGAGCCATTAAAATACTCGGTACTGTTAACTGGACATCTGTCAATCTCATTACTATCATTTCATATTTTCCACCAAAAAATCCAGCTGTTAAACCCAATCCAACTCCAAGAATTAAACTGAAGATTATTGCGGAAAAACCTACAATCAGAGAAATTCTACATCCGTATAAAATTGTAGACAGCATATCTCTTCCTTGTCCATCAGTGCCTAAAATAAATTTAGCTAAACCATCTTCTGTCCATGATGGCGGTGTGAATGCATCCATAAGTGAGAGAGAGGATGGGTCAAAAGGATTATAGGGTGTAATTAGCTCGACAAAAAAAGAACAGAAAAAAATTATAAGCAAAATAGTAGATGATACAATCGCAGTAGGAGAATTAATGAAGCTATGATAAATATCACTATCTTTAATTCTTTCCCAAGTACTTAATGATTTATTATCCACTTGCAACATCTCCCTTAACTCTTATTCTTGGATCAATCAAATAATAAAGAATATCAACTATAAAATTTATCATCACAAAAACAAAAGCTATAAAAACTAAATAAGCTGACATGATTGGTATATCAACAAATTGTACTGCTTGAATAAATAAGAAGCCCATACCAGGCCATTGAAAAACAGTCTCAGTAATAATTGAAAAAGCAATTAGAGTTCCAATATTTATTCCTGCTATAGTTATTACTGGTATCAATCCATTTTTTAATGCATGTTTATATTTAATACTATTTTCACTAATACCTCGAGCACGTGCAAATTTAATATAATCTGTTTGTAGTATTTCCATCATCTCTGCTCGCACAAGTCTGATGATATAAGTCATTTGAAAAAGGCTTAATGTTACAGAAGGAAGTATAATTGCTTTCAGTCCTGAAACTGTTAAGAAACCTGTGGTCCAAAAACCTAAATCAACAACTTCTCCTCTTCCAAAAGAAGGTAATATTCCTAAGATTACTGCAAACAAATATATAAATAGTATTCCAATAACAAATGTTGGGAGCGAAACTCCCAATAAGGAGATCGCTAAGACAAAATCACTTAAAAAGCCCTTTCGATTTATACCTGTATAAACTCCTAATAATGTACCAGTTACAAGTGCAATTAGAGCTGAAATAACTACTAGTTCAATAGTAGCTGGTAATCTTTCAACAATTAATTCTGAAACAGGCCTTCTTAATTGATATGAAATTCCAAACTCGCCCTTAGAAGCATTAACTATAAATCTTGAAAACTGTACATGAATTGGATCCATCAAACCTAATGTTTTTCTTAATTCTGCTCTTTCCTCATCAGAAGTCTCTTCTCCAACCATGTTATTAATTGGATCTCCAACAAAATTAAATAAAGAGAAAGACACGAAGGCGACAACCAACATCACCAAAGCAGATTGAAACAGCCTTTTAAAAAAATATTTTATCAATTTGTGAAGGTTTAAACTTACAAGCCCTTTAAATTTTAAAGGGCTTGTAATATTTTTAATTAGTTAAAACTAGCAGTTCTGAATAACGGTTCGTTATTCGGTCTGATAGGGACATTAACATTGCTTTTAGATGCCCAAGAAATTACTTGGTGATGTAAAGGAAGATAAGAAATATCATCTTTTACAATTTTCCAAGCTTTTGCAATTGCAGCATTTCTTTTATCTAAATCAACTTCACCTTCCATAACTCTTATTGCAGCATCAACATCAGCATTGCTAAAATTAACTTTATTCCAGCTAGCACCAGTTTCATATAGGTAATGGAAAACATAGTGACTATCTAAAGTTGGAACACCCCATCCTAGCATATAGAAATCACCTTGATCATCTTTAAGCTCTTTAAAGTGTTTACTTTTAGTTTGAGCAAATAGGTTAACGTTAACTCCAATTTTACCCAACATTCCCACAACAGCAGTACATATTGCCTCATCGTTTACATATCTGTCATTAGGACATCTAAGTTCTACGTCAAAACCATTGGGATAACCCGCATCAGCTAAAAGTTTTTTTGCAGCATTAACATCGTAAGGTAATCTTTTATCAAGATCAGCTGTATATCCATTTACTCCCGGAAAAGTTATAATTCCTGCTGGTTCACTTAAACCTCTCATAACTTTTTTCTTAATTGCTTCAATGTCAATTGCTTGATAAAGAGCTTGTCTTACTTCTTTTTTCTTAAATGGATTATCACCTGTATTACCAGTTCTTAATTTGTCAGCTGCTTGATCCATACCTAAGAAAATTGTTCTCATTTGAGCTGTACTTTCAACTTTGTGACCTGAAGAAGATCCAATTCTTTTTAAGTCTTGAACAGGAGCATCAGTAACTACATCAATTTCACCAGATAATAAAGCTGCTACTCTTGTAGCTGCATTTTTAATAGGCATTAATTCAATTTGAGTTACTTTTTTGTCCTTCATTTCACCCCACCAATGTTTATTTCTTTTAAAAACTGTCTTGGTGTTAGGCTCTCGTAAAGTTATTTTAAAAGGACCAGTTCCCATAGCATTAGTAGCAGAGAAAGTTTCTTGTCCTGCATCCCAATTCTGTGGAGACATTGCAAAGTTTTTCTCTGACCAAGCTTTAGACATTATAAAAATGTTAGACAATTGGTTCAAAAGAATAGGGTTAGGTTTACTTGTAGTTATTTTAACTGAGTAATCCCCAACCGCTTCAACATTTGAAATTGTGCTGATGTATTCTTTAAAATCAGATGTTCTTTGCTTAGCTCTTAATATACTAAAAACAACATCTGCTGATGTCATTCCAGAACCATCTGAAAATTTAGCATCTTCTCTTAATGTAAAAATCCAAGTATTTGGATCAGTAGCTTTCCATTTTGTAGCTAAGGCAGGTCCAATTTTCATATCTAATCCTCTTTGAACTAGAGCTTCATAAACTTGTCTAGATACTTGTGTAGTTGGACCTTCATTTTGTGCATGTGGATCTAGTGTTAGACTGTCTCCTTGCATAGACCACTTAATAGTTTTCGCCCATGCTGAAGAAAATCCGAATACTAGAACTAATGACAATAGTATTTTTACTATATTTTTAGTCTTCATTATTCCCCTCATTATTAAAATTTATTTAAAAAAGTATAAGTGAAATAATTGAATTATAGTAGCAATAATTTACTGATAAAATTTAACTTTTATCACTATCAACTAATTTTTTCTTACCAATCCAAGGCATCATAGCTCTAAGTTCAGCACCAACTTTTTCGACTGGGTGCTCAGCTAATTTAGCCCTTGTAGCTAGAAAATTTTTCTGACCGTTTTTACATTCATCCATCCACTCCTTAGTGAATTTTCCAGATTGAATTTCAGCCAAAACTTCTTTCATTCTTTTTTTAGTCTCTTCTTTATTTATTACTCTAGGTCCTGATTGATATTCGCCATATTCAGCAGTATTTGATATTGAATAATTCATATTTGCAATTCCACCCTCATAAATTAAATCAACAATTAATTTAACTTCATGAACAGTTTCAAAGTATGCCATTTCAGGTTCATATCCTGCTTCAACTAGAGTTTCATAACCATTTTTGATAAGTTCAACTAAACCTCCACACAATACAGTTTGTTCACCAAATAAATCTGTTTCAACTTCGTCTTTAAATGTAGTTTCAATAATTCCTGATCTTCCTCCACCAACTGCTGAAGCATAAGATAAAGCTAAATCTCTAGCTTTTCCTGAACCATTTTGATGGACTGCAAATAAACAAGGTACTCCACCCCCTTTTTCATATTCACTTCTTACTAAATGACCTGGTCCTTTTGGAGCAACCATAAAAACATCTAGATCTTTTCTGGCTTTAATTAAATCGTAATGAACATTTAAACCATGAGCAAACGCAATACTTGTTCCTTCTCTTACTCTTTGTTCAATGTGATTTTTATAAATTTCTGCTTGTAACTCATCAGGAGTTAAGATCATTACTACATCTGCCCATTCAGCAGCATCAGATAAATTCATTACTTTTAATCCTTTTGATTCTGCTTTAGCTACACTAGATGAACCATCTCTTAATGCTACAACAATTTCTTTTACACCACTGTCTTTTAAATTAAGTGCGTGAGCATGTCCTTGGCTTCCATATCCAAAAATAGCAACCTTTTTACTTTTTATTAGATTCACATCTGCATCTTTTTCATAAAACATTTTCATATTATCTCTCCTATTAATTTAGTTAAATATTTTAGCACCTCTTGTCATAGCTACTGCCCCGGTTCTCGAAGTGCTAATAAGTCCAAAGGGCTTTAACTTTTTGTTCATTTTATCAATCTCTCTTCTTAATGCAGTAATCTGAATTACGGCAGAGGTTTTTGTTTTGTCTAATATTATGGGATTAAATCTTTTACAAGCATTTAAACATTTTTCTATTTTATTTCTTTTGCCAACAACTTTAAATAAAGCCATTTCTTTAAAAATTACATTTTTATCTTCCCTCTGGAATTCCGCTACTTTGTGAACAGGAACCAGTTTAGTTAATTGAAGCTTAATTTGATCTATCACTTGAGGAGTTCCTGTAGTAACGATTGTTATTCTTGAAATATTTTTAATTGCATCAACTTCAGCAACCGCTAAAGACTCTATATTATACCCTCTCCCTGAAAAAAGACCGACAACTCTAGCAAGCACACCAGCTTCATTATCAACCCACACTACAAAAATATATGTCTCTGGTTTCTCTTTCTTTGTAGGTACGCTATAGGCTGATTTTGATTTTGGCATTTTAATTATACTAAGGCTTTGCCTTTTCCCTTAATTTTATTATCCTCTTGATCATTTGGGCCCAAGATCATTTGGTTGTGTGGTTTTCCAGATGGGATCATTGGAAAACAATTTTCATTAGGATCTACATGACAATCAAAAATAACAGGTCCATTGTAGTCGATCATTTCTTGAATTTTATAATCAAGATCAGATGGATTGTCAGCCTTAATACCTTTGCATCCGTATGCTTCAGCCATTTTCATAAAATCAGGTAATGCTTCAGAGTAACTCTCAGAATAATTTTTTTCATGAAGCAACTCCTGCCATTGTCTAACCATTCCCATATATTGATTATTCAAAATAAATATTTTTATTGGAAGATTGTATTGAACTGCTGTAGACATTTCTTGCATGGTCATTAATACTGAAGCTTCTCCTGCAATATCTATTACAAGTTTTTCAGGGTGAGCAATTTGTACACCAACTGCTGCTGGCAATCCATACCCCATAGTTCCTAAACCACCAGATGTCATCCATCTGTTTGGTTTGTTAAATTTATAATGCTGAGCAGCCCACATTTGGTGTTGTCCAACCTCAGTAGTAACATAAGTATCTTTATTCTTAGTTAGTTCATAAAGTCTTTGAACAGCATGTTGAGGTTTTATACTTTCATCACTATTAACAAAATTAAGAGAGTCTTTTTCTCTCCATTTTTCAATTTGTTCCCACCACTTGGCTATATTTGATTTATTGGACTTGCTATGACCATTTTTTCTTTTAGCAATTGTCTTATTAATTTTACTAATGACACTCGTAACGTCTCCAACTATTGCAAGATCAACCTTAATAATTTTATTAATTGATGATGGATCTATATCTATATGTACCTTTTTTGAATTTGGTGAAAACTCATCAATTTTTCCTGTAATACGGTCATCAAATCTTGCACCAATATTAATTAAAAGATCACAATCATGCATAGCATTATTTGCTTCAAAAGTACCATGCATACCAAGCATTCCTAAAAATTGATTTTCATCTCCAGGGTATGCGCCCAAACCTTGAAGTGTGGAAGTTATAGGAAAGCCAGTTAGCTCAACAAATTCTCTTAGAGCAAAACTTGCTTTTGGACCTGAGTTAATTACTCCTCCACCGCTATATATGATTGGTTTTTTGGCCTTGCTTAATAATTTTACTAATTCATCAATTTGATTTTGAGAAAATTTGTTGTGAGATTTTCCATTTAATTTTTTTTCTTTGTTTGGTTTTTTATATTTCGCTTTTGCAAATTGAATATCTTTTGGAATATCGATTAAAACTGGTCCAGGTCTTCCAGTTGTTGCAACTCTAAAAGCTTCATGCATAACTTTAGAAAGATCATTAATATCTTTAACTAACCAATTATGTTTCGTACATGGTCTTGTGATTCCTGTCGTGTCACATTCTTGGAAAGCATCTGTTCCAATTAAGTGTGTTGGAACCTGACCGGAAATACAAACTAATGGAACAGAATCCATATAAGCATCTGTTAAGGCTGTAACAACATTAGTTGCTCCAGGACCTGATGTAACTAAAACTACACCTGGTTTTCCTGATGACCTCGCATAGCCTTCAGCTGCGTGACCAGCACCTTGTTCGTGTCTAACTAAAATATGTTTTATTGTAGGATGATTTTTTAATTCATCATAAATCGGTAGTACTGCACCACCTGGATAACCAAAGATATGTTCTACCTTTTGGTCTTCAAGACATTTAAATACAATTTCTGCTCCAGTTAATAATTTTGGCATTATGCAATCTAGCTGAAGTTGTGCTCATTGGTCAAGTTTAAGAATGAAAATTTTAAATTTTTTTCAAAAAATTATTTATGTCTTGTGGCTTCAGTTTCATCCAAGTGTTCATGTTACCTCTAGCCCAAGTACTTTGTCTTTTGGCGTATTGTCTAGTTTTTATGGCTATTTTATCTCTAGTATCATTCAAATTTTTTTGTTTTTTTAAATATTCAGTTATTTCATTTACTCCGATAGCCTTGTTGGCACTTCTATCTTTTCTAACTCTTAGCTTTATGAAATTTTTTACTTCTTTTATTGCTCCATTTTCAATCATCTCCCTTGTTCTTGCGTCGATACGCTCAATTAATTCTTGTCTAGGAAAATCAATATAAACTTTAAAAAAATCATTTTCCACGAAATTTGATTTTGTATTTTTAAACCAGTCAGCTAGAGATTTTTTTGTAAACTTTTTAACTTCATAAGCTCTGATGGATCTTTGGGTATCTGTAGGTTTTATTTTTCCTCTTGAGGATGGATCTAATATTAATAGTTTTTCATAAAACTTCTTTTGTCCAAGTTTTTTTTGTAAATCTCTAATTTGATTTCTTAATTTTAATGAAATATTTGGTATATTAACTAAACCATCAGTTAAAGCTTTAAAGTATAAACCTGTCCCTCCAACAAGAATTGGAGTTTTTTTTCTTTTTTGAACTGCTTTTATTTTTTTAATGACTAGCTTAAGCCAATCGCCTGTAGAGAAGTTTTTTGTTACATTAAGAAAACCATATAGGTGATGTTTTATTTTCTGATATTTTTTTGGATCTGGTCTAGCTGACAAGGTTTTAAGCTCTTTGTATACTTGCATGCTATCTGCATTAATAATCTCTCCATCAACTTTTTTTGCAAGTTTAATTGCAAAACTTGATTTTCCTGATGCTGTCGGTCCTGATATTAATATAATTTTGGATTTTAAATCCATTATTAGTCTAGCTTAACACCAATGTATCGCCTTTGATTTTGATTGTTATAGATTGCGAGTAAAACCGTTTTTTGATTTGAATCAAGAACTTCTTTAGCAATATCTCTTAAGTCATTAGCTGATCTAATTTTTTTCTTTTGAGCTTCAATAATAATACTATTAAGTTCTATTGAATTCGCTAAAGGACTATTATTTGCAATTTTTGTTATCACAAGACCCGTTGTCTGATTTGGTAAATTTCTATTTTTAATATCTTCTTTAGTTAATTGTCTAACCGCAATTTTTAAACTTTCGATTATTTCTTCAATATTCTGTGGTTGATTTTCTTGGTTTTTACTTATCTTAAAATCATCTGAAGTTTCTAGTCTTCCTAAAACAACTTTTTTAATTATTTCTTTTTTATCTCTCCAAATTTTGACTTCAACTTCTTTACCAACTTCAGTTATTGCAACAATAGCTGGGAGTTCCTTCATTTGATTTATTTTTTCTCCATTAAATTCTAAAATAATATCACCAGCTTGTATTCCTGCTTTTTCTGAAGGGCTTTTTTCAGCAACACTAGCGACTAATGCTCCTCGTGCTTTATCTAATTTTTCAACTTCAGCAATTTCTTTTGTTACATCTTGAATTCTAACACCCAGCCAACCTCTTTTTGTTTCACCAAATTTGATTAATTGCTTAATTACTATCTGGGCACTGTTTGATGGTATAGAAAATCCAATACCAATAGAACCGTTACGTCCAAGAATTGCAGTATTAATTCCAATTACATTTCCTTCCATATCAAACAAAGGACCTCCTGAATTACCAGAGTTTATAGAAGCATCAGTTTGAATAAAATCTTCATACCGCGATAAACCTATTGATCTATTTCTTGCTGAAATAATTCCAGCAGTTACTGTTCCACCTAAACCAAATGGATTTCCAATTGCCAAAACCCAATCCCCAATTCTTGCTTTATCTGAATCTCCAAATGCCACCGGGACAAATTTTTCATCTGTTTCTAATTGTAAAACTGCAATATCCATAAGTGGGTCAGCACCAAGAACCTTTGCTTTAAATTCTTGATCCCCATTTACTCTAACAATAATATCGTCAGCATCTTGGATAACGTGATTATTTGTAACAACAATTCCTTTCTTATCTATTATAAAGCCAGAACCTAATGCCGCTGACTGTCGTTCTTGAGGTGTCCCAAATTCTTTAAACATATCCTCAAAAGGAGATCCTGGAGGAAATTGAAAAGGAAAAGGATTAGAATTTGTTGTGATAGTAGTTGTTGTAGAAATATTTACCACAGATGGCATTAATTTTTCTGCAAGATCTGCGAATGAAGCAGGAACTGGTTTTGAGTTTACACTAAATGAAAAAGTGAATAATAGAAATATTGTTAAAAATATAATTTTAATTTTTCTCATATTAGCTCTTAATATAATAAATAATTATAAATCCTATTACTGCAAAAATAAGTCCGCCTGATCTAAGTTGACTATCTTTAACAAGTTCTATTTTTTTCAACATACTTTTCATTTTTGCTGGAAATAAGGCGTACAAAATCCCCTCAATAAATAAGAAAAGACCAAAAGCTATAACTAGCTCACGCATTTAAGAATTATTGTTGGATTTCAGGTTTTATATTTCCAAAAAATTTAAAAAATTCACTGTCAGGTGATAAAATTAAAGAAGTTTCACCTCCAATAAGAGCTTTTTCATATGCCTGCATAGCCCTGTAAAAAGCAAAAAATTCTGGATCTTGCCCAAAGGCATCAGCAAAGATTTTATTTCTTTGTCCATCACCTTCCCCTTTCATGATCTCTGATTGTTTTTGAGCATCCGCTAAAATTACAGTTACTTCTTTGTCAGCAGTTGATGTGATCGTGACAGCCATCTCTGCACCTTTTGCTCTAAATTCTTTTGCTTCTCTTTCCCTCTCAGTTTGCATTCTTCTGTAAATTGCATCACTGTTTGCTTGAGGAAGGTCGGCTCTTTTAATTCTTACGTCAACAATGTTTATTCCAAAGTTTTGTGCTTCATTATTTACACCTTCTTTAATTAAAGCCATCTGTTTAGATCTGTCTTTAGATAACAATGTTTGCAATTCTTCTTGACCTAATACATTTCTTATTCTTGAATTTATAATTGTGGATAACCTTGATCTTGCAACTCTTTCGTTTCCAACCGAAATATAAAACTTCAGTGGATCAACTATCTGAAATCTAGCGAAAGCATCAACTATTAAACGTTTTTGATCTGATGCAATAACTTCTTCCGGTGGAGCATCTAAATTTAAAATTCTTTTATCTAAATAAACAACGTTTTGGATGAATGGAATTTTAAAGTTTAATCCTGGCTTCATTATAATTCTTTTTGGATCACCAAATTGAAGAATAATTGCTTGATTAACCTCTTTTACAATAATTACTGATAAAAATGCTACTACACCAATTGCAACTAATACTCCTGCTAATATTTTTCCAGCTTTCATTTTAATTAGTCGCTTTCTTTTTTAATTCAGGCAAAGGTAAGTATGGAACTACTCCTGAACCTGCATTTTTTTCTATAATTACTTTATCTATATCAGCTAAAACTTTCTCCATAGTTTCTAAATACATTCTTTCTTGAGTGACTGCTTTTGCATTTTTATACTCATTGTAGATTGCTATAAATCTACTTGCTTCACCTTCTGCTTTAGCAACAACTTCTTTTTTATATGCTTCTGCAGCTTGTAAAATTTTTTGTGCTTCCCCTCGTGCTCTTGGTATTACATCATTTGCATAGGCTTCAGCTTCATTTTTAGATCTTTCCATATCTGCTCTTGCAGCTTGTACATCTCTAAATGCATCAATTACCTGATCAGGTGGGTCAGCCTTTTGTGTTTGCACCTGTGTAATTTGAATACCACTTTCGTAATCGTCTAAAATACTTTGTATTATATTTTGTGTCTCAACCTCAATTTTAGATCTACCCTCTGTTAAAATTGGTTGAATATCACTTTTTGCTATAACCTCTCTCATTGCAGTTTCAGCAGCTGCTTTAACCGTGCCCTCTGGGTCTTGAATTTTAAATAAAAAATTACCAGCGTCTTTTATTACCCAAAATACTGAAAAATCTATGTTAACAATATTTTCATCTCCAGTTAGCATTAAGCTTTCTTGTGGGACATCTGCAACACCACCACCTGTAGAAAAACCACTGTCTCTCTCAGATCTAAATCCTATATCCATTCGATTAACTTTAGTGACTTTTGGTGTTTGCACAGTCTCAACCGGGAATGGGATATGATAGTTCAAACCAGGTTGTGTAGTTTTTACAAACTTACCAAATCTTAATACAACACCTTGTTCATCCGGTAGCACCCTATAAAGTCCGCTCGCCAACCATACAAAAGCTAAAATCAATAAAATTAAACTTATTGATTTTCCGCCAGATGTTTTTCCACCAGGTAAAAATTTTTTAATTTTATCTTGAAGATCTCTAATCAATTCATCGATATTTGGGGGCGTGGGACCTCTACCCGATCCATTGCCACTACCACCTCCACCAGGAGGTGCTCCCCAAGGACTTTGGCCTTTAAAATTATCTGACATGTCAACTTATATAGTGTCTTTAATGCAAAAAACAAGTAATGATACTTTTATGACTTATAAAAAACCTGAACTTAGTGCCGCAATGAAAAGTAAGCTAGAGCCCAAAAAATTCACTAAAAATCCTATTCTTGGAACTAAATTTACAATTGCAATCTCTAGTGCAAAAGGTGGTGTTGGAAAATCTACATTTGCAACGAATCTTGCTTTAGCATTGAAAAAAGTTGGATGCAAGGTTGGTCTTTTAGATGCAGATATTTATGGTCCATCAATTCCTAAAATGTTTAATATTGATGAAAAACCAAAAAGTGACGGCCAAAAGTTAGATCCAATTACAAAATATGATATTCAATGCATGTCTATTGGTTTTTTAGCAGACCAACAAACGCCAATGATATGGCGTGGTCCTATGGTTACAAGTGCAATTAAAACTTTTACCCAAAAAGTAAATTGGAAAGATTTAGATTTTATTATTGTTGATATGCCTCCAGGGACTGGTGATACTCAACTTACATTTTCACAAGAGATAAAAATGGATGGCGCAATAATTGTAAGCACACCTCAAGAAGTGGCTCTTTTAGATGTTAAACGAGGAATTAAAATGTTTGATAAACTTGGAGTTAAAATCTTAGGTTTAGTTGATAACATGAGTTTTTTCATTGGAGACGATGGAAAAAAATATAAAATATTTGGAGAGGATGGAGTTAAAAAAACTGCAGAGGAATTTCAAAAAAAATTTTTAGGTGAAATACCAATTGATCCTGAAGTTGGAAAATTAGGAGATCTTGGAAAACCAATTGTAGAAGCAATTCCTGAACACGAAATTTCAAAAATATATTTAAATTTTGCCAAAGATATTAAAAATAATTATTTAATAAAATAAAATAGCAAAAATTTTTTATAATTTATTAAGAAAACAGCTTAACTTTTAATATTCCATAAATCGCATTGAACATGTGATAAAATTTAATTTTTTTATCACTAAAGTTCTCTCTTGGCATATACTTAATGAAAACCTCATCAACTTTTAACTTTTTCTTACAGATTAAACTTACAAGCTCAAAGTCAAATCCTTGCCCAGAGGTTTTTGGTAAAACATGTTTAACAGTATCTTTTCTATATAATTTAGCGCCTATAATATCTGTGAAGTTTTTATTATAAAAAAAATTAATCAAAAAGGTACATATTAATGTAGCGAGATAGGCAGGATTATTAAAAGTTGCCTTACATAATTCGGTAAAATTTTTAAGATTTTTTAATCTTGATCCAAACATTGCATCAAGGTTTTGTTCTTGAGTTTTTTTTAACATTTCTAAACTTGTATTAATATCATATTCTAAATCTCCAAATTGAAGATAAATAAATTCTTTAGAAGATTCCAAAAATCCCTCTCTTATTGAATTTCCAAAACCCAGGTTTTTTTTTTGTAAAATTATTTTGATATCATCATAATGTTGGTACTCTTTTATAATTTCTGGGGTACCATCAGTAGAACCATTATCTATAATGATTATTTCTTTATCAGGGATATTTAAACTAATTGCTTCTTCAATTGCTTTTTTTGCAGTTTTAACCTCATTAAAAACAGGAATCAAAAAAGTAATACTCATTATTAAATAAATTAAATTATATCTTTATTTAAATTAGATTATTTTATCTTTTAAATTAAAAGCATCCATTAATTCATTCCACTCTCTTTTAGACAGTCCAGAACTTTCAACATCAACATTTTCGCCTTTAATAAGTTTTTGAATAATTAATTTTCCTTTCGCAGAAACCTCAGTTCCCCCAACTCTATAATCCATAAAAGCATCATAAGTAATAGGGACCCATTTTTTTAGAGTATCCAACATTATGTCAGCGTAAACTCTTATTTCGTATTGAGCATGACTATCTGCTCTTAATCTTAGAAAGTTCATCAAGTTTAATAAATCAGTTTTCCAATACCATTGGGTATAAGTATTTAATGTTAAATTCATTCTTGCAAGTTCTCTTGCTAAACCTTTTTTATTTTCATCAATAGTTGATCCATCAAATCTTTCATTAAGCATAGTCTCATAATTATCATAAGTTCTTTCTGCATCACTTTTCAAAAGTTCCAAAACTTCTTCCGCCTGTTTTCCTTCCAAGACATCTCCTCTACCCTGTCTGTTACTAGTTGATTGAGCAGCTAAATTTTCTTGTGATGGCAAATAAAATTCTTTGTCCAGAATTGAATACCTCGCAGAATATTCATTTACATTTGCAGTTCTGTGTCTAATCCATTGCCTAGCAATAAATATTGGAAGTTTCACATGATATTTTATTTCACACATTTCGAATGGAGTGCTATGCCAATGTCTCATCAAATATTTAATCAAACCTTTGTCAGTTGAAACTTGTTTTGTTCCCTTACCATATGAGACTCTTGCAGATTGTACAATTGAAGTATCATCCCCCATATAATCAACCACTCTGACAAAACCATGATCTAAAGCGGGCATCGCTTCATATAGAATTTTTTCTAATTCAGGAGAGGTAACTCTTTTTGTTGTATGGCTCTGAGAAGCTTGCTCTTTGATTTCTTTAATTTGCTCGTCGGTTAATTTCATTTGTTAATTTGACTCTGTTAAGTTTTTATTTTTATCTATTGTATTAATTATCATATTTTTTAAGAACTCTTCTCGAGGTAATGGTGGCGATAAATCCTCAAGGGGGGAACCAAAAGCCAACTTGGGTATAATTTTTTGATCTGGCTTTATGAATACATTTATAAATTCTGCCTTTTTACTACTAATTGTTTTTTTTAAAATTTTATTAATATCTGAATTTTTTTTAATCTCTGAGTAATTTATACCATATGCTTTCGCAACTTTTGAAAAATCAGGATTTGTAACACCTTTTTTAGAATCAACCGCTTCATGTCTCTCTTGTAAGTATAGTTCCTGGAACTGCTTTATTATTCCATAACCATCATTGTTTAAGATAATTATCTTAATAGGCAGTTTATTCGAGACTAAAGTTTGAAGTTCTTGGATGTTAATCTGAATACTTCCATCACCATCAATACAAACAATTTTTTTTTTATTTAGAGCTATTGAGGCTCCAATTGCAGCTGGAAAAGCATAACCCATAGGAGAATTTCCAAATGCAGAAAATAATCTTTGTTGTTTCAATACTTTGAGAGATTGAATTGCCCAAGTTAAATGAGCTCCATCATCAGCAACTACAATATCATCTTTATCCAAATATTTTGATAGTCTCTCCATAAAGAAATATGGATTAACATATTTTTTTTGATTCCTATACTCCTGCGTAACGATAGGATATTTTTTTTTCCATAATAATGATTTTTGTAACCAATCTGATTTATTTATTTTTAATTTTTTAGAATTTTTATTAAATAAATCAAAAAATTCGTTTAATGACTCATTTATTTTAATTTTTATTTTTAAACCTCTATCTTTATTAATCTCATTCTTGTCAATATCAACTGAAGCAATTACTGCTTCTCGAGCAAAATTTTTTGGTACACCTCCAGTAATTCTCGTATCTAATCTGCTACCCAATGATAAAACAAAATCACTATTTTGAATTACAAAGTTAGCCGCTCTGGAACCGTATACACCTATATTACCAATATATTTTTTATTGTTATGTTTTATTGAGTCCACTCCACTCCAAGTTGTAACTATTGGTATATTAAATTTTTTTAAAAATATTTGCAGTTCTCTAGTTGTTTTTGATAATCTTATTCCCCCTCCCAAAATAATAACTGGTCTTTTTGATTTTTTTAAAAAGGATATAATTTTATATATCTGCTTTGAAAGTTTTTTAATATTTGTTTTAGTTTTTTTTTGTTTAAATGATCTTAGTTTATTAGGATTTATCAATTTTCTTTGTAGATCCATAGGTATATCTATTAAAACTGGCCCCGGTCTACCTTCTTGAGAGATATGATACGCCTTCTCTAAAATATATCTTATTTCATTTTGATTTTTTAATTGATAAGCAAATTTTGTGATAGGTTTTGCGATGGAAACTATATCTGTTTCTTGAAAACCAACTTGTCTAACCTTTTTTGTAGATTTATCAAATGAACTTAACTCATAACGATTAACCTGGCCGCAAATATGTAGTGAGGGGATTGAGTCAAACCACGAACATGCTATTCCTGTAAGCAAATTTGTTGCACCTGGGCCAGATGTAACCATTGTAGCTGCAAAATTGGGTCCAAATCTTGAATAAGAATCTGCCATCATTGCAGCGGCCTGTTCGTGAGCTACAGGTGTATATTTAATTTTGTTATTTCTAGAAAATGCATCCATTAAGAAACAAATTGCTCCTCCGGTGATTGTAAAAACATTGTAGACTCTTTTTTTAATTAAAAAATCTAATATATACTCGGATAAGTTCATCAAAGGATTCTTATATACAACTTTTGTCTAAATTAAATTGATAAATTAGATAAAAAATATATATTTTTGATGTTGGTTTCCAACTACGACGATAAACGAATTTCGTAATAACCATTGCGGACGTGGGGGCAGTACCCACCACCTCCACCATTTCAACTTATGGGGGTGAACTAGATTCGACGGGTGACTAAAGGCTATTCTTTCGTTCGGGATTGTTCCACCGTAACGGGCTATTTTATAATTGCTAACGAAAGTTACGCACTTGCTGCTTAATTAACTTAGTTAATTGAGCAAACGGGGTCCGGGGCACCTGGCAACAGAACGCCCCTTCTTTAATTTAGTTTTTGTTAATTTCAGACTGAGCAGCAGCCAACCTAGCTACAGGAACTCTATAAGGTGAACAAGAAACATAATTTAATCCTGCTTTGGAACAAAAAGAAATACTGTATGGGTCTCCTCCATGTTCGCCACAGATACCTAATTTAAGATTTTTATTTTGTTTTCGTCCTTTTTCTACTGCTATTTCAACCAAATCAGAAACTCCCTCATCTATTGAAACGAAAGGATCAACAGAAAAGATTTCGTTTTCTAAGTAATCATTTATAAATTTACCACTATCATCTCTACTAATCCCAAAAGTAGTTTGAGTTAAATCGTTTGTTCCAAAACTAAAGAACTCTGCATGTTTAGCAATCTCCTTTGCTTTTATTGCCGCCCTAGGTAATTCAATCATCGTGCCTACTAAAAATTCTATTTTTAAATTATGTTCTTCTTGAACTTGACTTGCAGTTTTAATTACTAAGTTTTTCATTATTCTGATCTCAGCCTCTGTAGATACTAAAGGTATCATTATTTCTGGAAATGCAGATTTAATTTTACTTTTTTTAAGATGCGCTAAAGCTTCAAATATTGCTTTACATTGCATTTCATAAATTTCAGGAAAAGAAATTCCTAGACGACAGCCTCGATGACCTAGCATAGGATTTTGCTCATGGAGTTCTTCAATTCTGGACTCAACATCTTTAACTGGAAGATTAACTATATTAGCAACCTCATTAATTTCCTTTTCAGTACGTGGTAAAAATTCATGTAATGGTGGGTCCAATAATCTTATTGTGACTGGTAATCCACCCATAATTTTAAAAATATCAATAAAATCTTTTCTTTGATGAGGTAAAAGTTTTTCTAATGCTATTGCTCTGTCTTCTTTTGTTTTTGATAATATCATTTCTCTTACAGACAAGATTCGTTCTTCATCAAAAAACATATGTTCAGTTCTACATAATCCAATGCCTTCTGCACCAAAGTCTTTTGCTGTTTTGGTAT
Organism: uncultured Pelagibacteraceae bacterium; assembly: GCA_902521675.1. Lineage (GTDB taxonomy): Bacteria > Pseudomonadota > Alphaproteobacteria > Pelagibacterales > Pelagibacteraceae > Pelagibacter. The sequence continues at coordinate 50,544 of CABYSP010000005.1, read as the reverse complement.
CTTTTGGAGTCTCAGAATTTGTTCTAACTTTTAATTTTCTAAAACTGTCTGCCCAAGACATTAATTTCGAAAAATCACCAGATATTTCTGGTTTCACAGTTGAAACGCTTCCAGCAATAATTCTTCCAGTTGAACCATCAATAGTGATTACATCTCCTTCTTTAATCTCCATAGAAGAAGTTTTAAAAGATTTGTTTTCATAATTTATATCAATTTCACTTGATCCTGATACACATGGTCTACCCATACCTCTTGCAACAACAGCCGCATGACTTGTCATTCCTCCTCTAGCAGTCAAAATTCCTTTAGCTGCATGCATTCCTTGTATATCTTCTGGAGACGTTTCTACTCTAACCAAAATTGTATCTTGCATCATTCCATTTAATCTTTCAGCTTCTTCTGATGTAAATACAACTTTACCACTGGCTGCACCTGGTGATGCTGGCAATCCATTTGCTATTACATTAATTGAACTTCGTTCATCCAAGGTAGGATGCAAGAGTGTGTCTAGAGAATTTGGATCAATTCTTAATACTGCTTCTTTTTTTGAAATTAATTTTTCTTTAACCATATCAACTGCAATTTTAATTGCCGATTTTGCTGTTCTTTTTCCTGATCTTGTTTGAAGCATCCATAATTTATTACTTTCGACTGTAAATTCTACATCTTGCATATCTTTGTAGTGTTTTTCTAATTTTTTCAAAATTTTTTTAAGTTCTTTAAAGACTTTTGGCATAGATTCTTCCATTGATAATTCTTTTACTTTAGCATCTTGTCTAGCTTTTTTAGTAATGTATTGAGGAGTCCTTGTACCTGCTACAACATCCTCGCCTTGCGCATTAATTAAGTATTCACCATACATTTCATTTGATCCATCTGACGGATTTCTTGTAAACACAACTCCTGTTGCACAATCATCTCCCATATTTCCAAAAACCATTGACTGAACATTTACAGCAGTTCCCCACTCAGCTGGGATTTGATTTAGTTTTCTATAAACTTTTGCTCTATTGCTCTCCCAAGATAAAAATACTGCACTTATTGCTCCTAGCAATTGTTCATAAACATCTTGAGGAAAATCTTTTTTTGCCTTTTCTCTTACTGTTCGTTTAAAATCTTCAATTAATCCATCCCAATCACTTTCATCTAAATCTGTATCTAACAAAACACCTTTTGTAAGTTTATAATTTTCAATTAATTCCTCAAAATGATAACTTTCGACACCCATTACTACATTTCCATACATTTGAATAAATCTTCTATAGCTGTCTTTAGCAAATCTTCCATTTGAAGTTTTAATTGCTAAAGCATTAACTGTTTTATCGTTTAGACCCAAATTTAGAATTGTATCCATCATACCTGGCATTGATACTCTCGCGCCAGAACGTACAGACAACAAAAGTGGATTTTTTAAGTCTCCAAATTTTTTAAAAACATCTTTTTCAATTAATTTTAATTCTTTTTTAATTTGAGAAATTAAATTTTTATTTAATTTTTTTTTGTCCTTATAAAAAATTTCACAAACTTTTGTAGATATTGTAAAACCAGGAGGCACTGGAAGACCCAATCTTCCCATTTCAGAGAGATTAGCTCCTTTTCCTCCTAAAAAGTTTTTTGGATTTTTAATTTTTTTACTATCCTTAGAATTAAAGTTTAATATAATTTTTTTCATTAATGGGAGTCGATTAGAGAAAAATTAACATAATTGTTAAACGTTTTACACATCATTTGGATTAGTTCCAGTCTATTCTTCTTTATGACCGGATCATCTTCGTTCACGATTACATTGTCAAAAAAATCAAAAACCTCTCTTTTAACGCTAGCTAGATTGTCCAATGTTTGAACATAATTCTCATCTTTATTAATGCCTGAAAAATATTTGCTTAATTCATTAATTTTTTTAAATAGATTTTTTTCTAGCTCTGTTTTAAAAATACCAGGGTCAGTTGCATTTGATAATTCAATTTCACTGTTTTTTAATTCACCGTCTAAGATGTTTGAGGCTCTTTTATAGCTTGCGATAATATCTAAACCATCTGGTTTGTTAATAATTTTATTTAATTGTTTAGCTTTATTAAAAATAATAACAGTTTGATCTAAGTTAAAAGAACTGGTTGATGCTTGAATTATGTCATTTCTAATATTTTCTTCCTTCATGTGATATTTTAATCTATCCATTAAAAAATCTGATAGGTCATTTTGTAAAGAATGATTATTAATTTCAAAACCTTGATCTAAATAAAGGCTTGAAGAATAATTAATTAAATCTTTTATTTTAAAATCTTTTTTATTTTCAACAATTATTCTTATTATTCCTAATGCTAATCTTCTTAGAGCATATGGATCTTTAGAACTTGTTGGCTTTTGATTTAAACCAAAAAAACCAACTAAAGTATCTATCTTATCAGCTAAAGAAAGGGCTATGCTAAATGGTTTTTTTGGGACTTTTGAGCCAAAACCTGTAGGTAAATATTGTTCACTTATAGCCAAAGCCAAATCTTTATCAAAACCTTGTGCAATAGCAAAATAACCTCCCATCACACCTTGTAATTCTGGGAATTCACTCACTAGCTCTGATAATAAATCAACTTTACAAATTGATGCTGCTAATTCAACTTTTTCTTTACTGATTAAAAGTTCATCAGATATCATTCCACCCAATTTTCTCATTCTTTGAGCTTTATCAAAATAACTTCCTAATCCTCTAAAATAATTCATTGATTTTAAGTCAGTAACTTTTTTAACCATATTTTGAGATTTACCTTTTTTCCAAAAAAATTCTGCGTCTCTTAATCTTGCTTCAACCACTCTTTCATTGCCTAATTTAATTAATCCATTTTTGTCTTTTTTGTTTGCAACCACTAAAAACTCATTAGTAATATTTTCTTTATTATCAAATATAGGGAAATATTTTTGATGGTATTGCATGGTAATAATTAATATTTCTTTTGGAATATTCAAAAATTTTTTATCAAATTCACAAAGAAGAATATTTGGTTGATCTGTTAAATCTACAACCTCATTAAGTAATCTGGGATTATTTTGAATCTTAATATTTTTATTTTTTAATATATTGTTGAATTTATTTTCTATTAACTTTTTTCTTTCATTGTGATCAACGATAATGTTAATTTTTTTAAAAAAACTTTTATAATTTTTAAATTCTAAGAATGACTTTCTATGTTCCTCAAATTCTTTATCAATAAAAGTTGAGTTTGAAGATGTTAGGTGATGAAAATTAAAATTTAATTTTTTTTTATCAAATACAGCTAGAATTGATTTTAACGGTCTCCCCCAATTTAGGTCAAAAGTTCCCCAACACATTGATTTTTTCCATTGAATATTACTTAGCAATATTGGGATAAATTCCTCTAACAACTCATGTGTGTACAATTTTTTTGATTTTGTCTTGAAAAAATAAAATTCTCCTTTGTCGGTTTTCTTTTGGTAAAGATCCTTTTTTACAATTTTATTTGTCCTAACAAACCCCTCTAGCGCTACCTCTGGTGACTTAATATTTGGACCTTTAATCTCCTCAGATTTTAGTACAACATTTTTTTGAACACCTTCAAACAATACCACTAGTCTGTTTGGTGTTGAGTATGATGAGCTTTTTTTAAATAAAATTGATTTTTCTAAAAAAAAATCATTAAAACTTTTAAGTAAGTCTTCTCTTAAATTTTGTTGAAGATTTGAGGGTATTTCTTCACTAAATAATTCTAAAAAAAACTCAGACATTATTTTTGACTATCTAACCAAACTCCTGCTACAGATTTTGTAATATCTCTTATTCTAGCAATGTAACCTGCTCTTTGTGCAACACTGATTGCACCTCTTGCATCTAAAATATTAAACACATGACTGGCTTTTAAACATTGATCATATGCTGGTATAGAAATTTTTTTTTCTACCAACTCTTTTGCCTCAGACTCATGCATTTCAAACATTTTTAAAAGTGTTTCTACATTTGCGTGTTCAAAATTGTATGCTGAAAATTCTTTTTCTGCTTGATGAAATACTTCGTGATATTTTATACCTTCATTATTCCATAATAAATCATAAACGTTTTTTTCTTTTTGAGTAAACATACAAATTCTTTCTAAACCATAAGTAATTTCAACTGATACAGGTTTACAATTAAATCCAGCCATTTGTTGAAAATAGGTGAATTGAGTAATTTCCATTCCATCACACCATACTTCCCATCCCAATCCTGCGGCACCTAATGTTGGACTTTCCCAATCATCTTCAACAAACCTTATATCATGATCATTATGATCTATTCCTATAGTAGATAAACTATTTAAATAAAGTTTTTTTATATTTTCAGGGGAAGGTTTAATTAAAACTTGAAATTGGTAGTAGTGTTGCAACCTGTTTGGATTATCTCCATATCTTCCATCTGTAGGTCTTCTTGATGGTTGCACGTAAGCTGCTTTCCATGGTTTATTTCCAAGTGATCTTAGAGTGGTAGCTGGATGAAAAGTTCCTGCACCAACCTCCATATCATAAGGCTGAAGAATAACGCATCCTTTTTTACTCCAAAACTTCTGAAGATTTAAAATTGTATCTTGGAATGTTTGAATTTTTTTTTTTTCTTTTTTTGCTTTAGAAACCATATCTTTGCCAAATTGATCTTTCATCTAAAATACTTGCTATTTGATCTACTTGATTGTTGGAGGAAGAAAGTTTTTGACTTAACCATCCTTTTGATTTTTCAAATTTTTTAATAATTACATCTTCACCAAATTTATCTTTTAATATTTCATGAGCGTTACCTATTTCGTCAATCAATCCTAAATTTTTTGCTTTACTGCCTGACCAAAACTCACCTGAAAAAAGTTCTACATCAGATTTGTTTAATTTTGATCCTCTACTTTTTTCAACAACATCTATAAATTCTTTATGAAGATCCAATTGAATATTTTTTAATCTTTCAATATCTTCACTTTTTTCCTCTAAAAATGGATCAAGTGTGCTTTTGTTTTTGCCAGCAGTATGAACTCTTCTTTCAACCCCAATTTTTTTTATCAACTCAGTAAATCCAAAAGAAGAATATATTACTCCTATAGATCCAATTATTGAACTTGAATTTGCATAAATTTCGTCCCCAGCACAAGAAATCAAATAACCTCCGGAAGCTGCTACGTCTTCAGCGAATACAATAACTTTTTTTTTATGTTTTTTTGCTTGTTGTCTAATAAAACTATAGATTAAATGTGATTGAACTGGTGATCCTCCTGGAGAATTAATTGATATAGCAACACATGCCGCTTTTTTCAGAGAAAAAGCCTTTTTAATCAGTTCTTCTTGACCTGCAAAATCAATACCTTGTTTAAATTTTCCTGCATTACCAATAACCCCACTTAATTTTAAGTGTGCAACAATTTTTTTCTTTTTAAAAAAAGAGAACATAGATAAGTCCTATAGAATTATTTATTGAATATAAAGACTACTTATAATTGAAGAAACTGGTGCGTCAATTGATAAGTAATATATATAAACAAATTATACTAATTTAAAAATGTTATGGGAACAGTTGTACAGCTTAAAAATCAGATAAATAATTCATATTTTCAGCTTAAAGATTCGGTTGAAGAAAAACTGATTTTAACTGAAGAAAAAATAAAATCAAAATTATCTAGTGACGTACAGCTAGTTCAAAAAATGACAGATTATCACATAGATACTGGAGGAAAAAGACTAAGAGCTTTACTAACATTGGGTAGTGCAAAATTATGCGGTTATTCTAAAGGCTCTAGAGATATAAATTTAGCTGCATGTGTTGAATTAATTCACAGCGCAACGTTGATGCATGATGATGTAATTGATGAAGGAACTGTTAGAAGAGGGAAAGAAACATTAAACAAAGTTTGGGATAATCATTCGTCTGTTTTAATAGGAGATTATCTATTGAGTAGATGTTTTGAAATGATGGTAGAAGACGGAAACCTAGAAGTTTTAAAATTATTATCGTCCACTTCATCTAAAATTGCTCAAGGAGAAGTTTTACAACTTCAACACAAAGGTGAAGTTGATATGCTGGAAGAAACATATTTAAAAATAATCTCAGCTAAAACTGCTGAATTATTTGCAGCAGCAACTAAAGTTGGTGCAATTTTATCTGGCGCAGAAAATAAAGAAAAAGACGCTTTAGAATTTTATGGAAGAAACTTAGGATTAACTTTTCAAATAGCAGACGACACACTAGACTATAATGCTGAGCTCAAACTATTTGGTAAAAAAATTGGTCAAGATTTTTTTGAAGGAAAAATTACCTTACCAATAATTTTACTTTTTCAAAAATTAGGAAATGATGAAAAGAAAATTTTATCAAATATGTTTAAAAAAGAGTTAAGAACAAAAGATGACTTTAATGAAATTATTGCTCTTATAAATAAGTATAAAATAATTCAGGAATGCTATCAAAAAGCTCAGCACTATATAAATTTAGCCTCAAATTCTCTAAGTGTATTTAAAGACTCTGAAGAAAAAAATATTTTTAAAAGATTAACATCATTTAGTTTATCAAGAAATTTTTAAGGACTTAATAAAGACTTTATCCACTTCCCAGAGTTATCTTTATTATATTTTAATCTTTCATGGATTCTGTTCTCACCATCTAGCCAAAATTCAATACTATCTGGAGATAAAATCCATCCAGACCAGTGACTTGGTCTTGGTACATCTGATTTGTTGCTATATTTTTTTTTGTAATCTTGTATAGATTTTAACAATTGTTCTCGCGAATTTAATTCTTCACTTTGCTTAGAAGCCCATGCTCCTATTCGACTTTCATACGCTCTAGATGAATAATATTCATCTGCAACCTGATCAGAAATTAATGATACCTTTCCATTAATTCTTATTTGTCTTAGGAGACTTTTCCAATGAAAACACATCGAAGCATGCGGATTTACTTTTAATTCATTTCCCTTTTGACTATTTAAATTTGTATAAAATACAAATCCATCGTTGTTGAAATCTTTAAGTAAAACCATTCTAACTGAAGGAATATAGTTTTTATCTGATGTGGCTAAAGCAACAGCGTTTGGATCATTTGGCTCAGTTTTCTTTGCTTCCTCCATCCATTCATGAAATAAATGAATTGGATCATCTATATCAAGAAAGCAACTATTAATACCCAAAGAGTTTTTTTGATTCATAATTTTAACAAAATAATCTATATAATATAAATAATGTCATTTAATACTTTTGGAAAGCTATTTCGTTTCACAACTTGGGGAGAGTCTCATGGACCTGCAATTGGTTGTATTGTTGATGGTTGTCCTCCAAATATAAATCTTAAAGTCCAAGATATTCAAATAGAATTAGACAAAAGAAAACCAGGACAATCTAAATTTACAACTCAGAGAAAAGAGGATGATAATGTTGAAATATTGTCAGGTGTATTTGAGGGTAAAACCACAGGAACACCTATTTCTCTGATAATCTACAACAAAGATATGAGGTCCAAAGATTATAGTAATATTAAAGATAAGTTCAGACCAGGTCATGCAGATTTTACCTATTTCAAAAAATATGGAATTAGAGACTATAGAGGTGGTGGTAGATCTTCTGCTAGAGAAACTGCAGCACGAGTTGCGGCTGGTGCAATAGCAAAAGTTGTTCTTCAAAAAAAATTAGGTAAAAAATTTAAAGTAATTGGTGCAGTAACTCAGCTAGGAATTCTTGGATGTGATACATATCAATGGAATGATAAAGTAATTTCAAAAAATCCATTTTTTTGTCCAGACAAATCAATGATTAAATTATGGGAAAAATATTTGCTTGGTGTAAGAAAATCAGGATCTTCATGTGGCGCAGTGATTGAAATTAGAGCAAGAGGTATTCCTGTTGGTTTAGGTGCTCCAATTTATTCAAAATTGGATACTGACATTGCTTCAGGTCTAATGAGTATTAATGCAGTTAAAGGTGTAAATATTGGCGCAGGAATGAACTCAGCACAATTAAGTGGAGAACAAAATTCAGATGAAATTTCTTCAAAAGGAAATAAATTAAAATTCAATTCAAACAAAGCGGGTGGAATTCTTGGTGGAATTTCTACAGGCCAAGAAATAATTGCATCTTTTGCTGTCAAACCAACATCGTCAATTTTAACTAGTAGAAAAACTATAAATAAATTTGGGAAAAATACTTCGATATCTGTTAAAGGTAGACATGATCCTTGTGTAGGAATTCGAGCTGTACCAATTGGCGAAGCTATGATGAACTGTGTTTTACTTGACCACTATCTAATGAATAAAGCGCAGTGTAGTTAAATTAAATTAATTTTTCACAACTCTTATTGTATCCTTTTGAAACAAAATATCAGAAATTTTCTTAGAAATTTGAGAACTATTTAATCCAGCTTTATCGTACATTTTTTTTGGATCATCTTGTTCAATAAATTCATCTGGTAAAGTCATTGATCTAAATTTTAAACCTTTATCAAATACTCCTCTTTCAGCTAATAAATTTTTAACATGAGAACCGAAACCACCTATTGATCCTTCTTCAATAGTTATCATAAGCTCATGTTCCTTAGCAGATTTTAGTATAAGTTCTTCGTCTAAAGGCTTAGCAAATCTGGCGTCTATCAAAGTTGTTGAAACTCCTTTTGCTTTTAATTCCTCAACAGTTAACTTGCACTCCTCAAGTCGAGTACCAAGGTTTAAAATGCAAACTTGTGTCCCTTGTTGAACAACTCTCCCTTTACCAATTTCAATTTTTTCGTCTATTGATGGGAGATCAACACCTACCCCTGTTCCTCTTGGATATCTGATTGCAGAAGGTCTATCATTTATATCTACTGAAGTATTAATCATTTTAACTAATTCAGCTTCATCACTTGCTGCCATTACTACAAAATTTGGCAAGGTTGATAAGTAAGTTATATCAAATGAACCAGCGTGTGTTGATCCATCAGCACCAACTAATCCTGCTCTATCTATGGCAAATCTAACTGGTAAACTTTGGATAGCAACATCGTGGACAACTTGATCATATGCTCTCTGTAAAAATGTAGAATAAATTGCAGCATATGGTTTATAACCCTCTGTTGCTAGACCGGCTGCAAAAGTTACAGCATGTTGTTCTGCTATTCCTACATCAAACATTCTATTTGGAAACTCCTTGCTAAAAATATCCATGCCCGTCCCCCCTGGCATCGCTGCTGTTATTCCTACTATTTTGCTATCTTTTTTAGCATGTTTAACCAAAGTATTTGCAAATACTTTTGTATAAGCTGGAAGGTTTGATTTGCTCTTTACTTGTTCACCAGTCTCAACATTAAATTTTGATACTCCATGATAATGATCATTTGCTTTTTCTGCATAAGAATAACCTTTTCCTTTTTGAGTTTTGATATGAATCATTATAGGACCCTCATGTCTTGATTCTTTTGCGTTTTTTAAAATTGGAACTAGGCTTGATAAATCATGACCATCTATCGGACCTGCATAATAAAAACCAAGTGAACTAAACAATGTGCCTCCAGTAACTGCTGAACGGAAAAAATCCTCTGCTTTTCCTGCTTTGGCACTAAATCTTTTTGAAAATGCAGATGTAATTAATTTTAAAGTTTCCCTAAGACTAAAGTATATCTTACCAGTAAATAATTTTGCCAAGTAAGTTCTCATTGCTCCAACTGGTTTTGCAATTGACATGTCATTATCATTTAAAATAACAATCATTTTTGTCTTAGATGCACCGGCATTATTCATAGCCTCGTAAGCCATACCTGCACTAATTGCTCCATCACCTATGACGGCTACTACATTGGAAGACTTATTTTCTAATTTATTTGCCACAGCAATTCCTAATGATGATGAAATAGATGTTGAACTATGGGCTGCTCCAAATGGGTCATACTCACTTTCAGATCTTTTTGTAAAACCTGATAAACCATCACCCTGTCGTAAAGTTCTAATCTTATCTTTTCTTCCTGTTAAAATTTTATGAGGGTAAGATTGATGGCCAACATCCCATATTAATTTATCATTTGGTGTGTCAAAAACATAATGAAGTGCGACTGTCAATTCAACCACTCCCAAACCAGCGCCAAGATGACCTCCTGTTTCTGAAACAGCACTTATCATTTCTTCCCTCACCTCATCCGCTACTTTTTGTAAATTATGTTCAGAAACTTTTCTTAAATCAGATGGAAAGTTAATATCATTTAAAAATTTGTAATTTTTTTTCATTTTTTTCTATTTAATATATAGTCCAATGTTTCATTTATTTTTTCAGATTTTAAACCGTATTTTCTTAAATTTTTATTAATATCTTTTATTATCTTATCACAATACTTAACTGAGTCATCATAGCCTATTAAATTTATAAGTGTTGCCTTACCTTTTTTTTGATCTTTTCCTGTTTTTTTCCCAGCTTCCTTAGATTTACTTTTTAAGTCAATCAAATCATCAGCTATTTGAAATAAAAGACCAATTTTTGATCCAGTATTTTCAAAAAATTTAACTTCTTGGATGGTTTTTTTTTTAATTATTGCGGGAGCTGCACAACAAAAACTAAATAACATTCCTGTTTTCTTTATTTCCATTTCTAATATTTTATTCCTTGATATTTTCTTTTTCTCATAGCTCAAATCTAAATATTGACCACCAGCTATTCCTAAATGACCTGAACATTCTGATAATTTTTTGATTAGGTTAATTTTTATCTTTTCATTTAATTTTAATTTAGGACTTGACAAAATTTCAAAAGCTAATGTTAGCAATGAATTTCCTGCCAGAACTGCTGTAGACTCACCAAATTTAATATGAGTTGAAGGCTTTCCCCTTCTTATATTATCATCATCCATACAAGGTAGATCATCATGAATAAGTGAATAAGCATGAATACATTCAACAGCTGATCCAACTATAATCAATGTTTTATAATCAATTGAAAATAATGATCCTAAGTCAATTAAGATTTTAGATCTTATTTTTTTTCCACCTGGAAATAGACCATACCTCATAGGTGAAATTAACTGAGAATTTTTCTGTGAATTAATATATTTTTTAAGAAATATATTTGTGTCTCTAGCTATTTTATTAAGCTGTTTTTTCATTTTTTTTAGTTATCTCTTTAATCTTTTTATTTGTCTCCTCTCCAATAGATTTAAAATTTTTATTAAATTTCTTTTCAATCATGCTATTTAATTTCAGAAGTTCTTGATAACTGTCAACTGAATTATTTAAATCGTTTTCCTTCTCTAGAGACTCTATAATCTTATTTGCTTTTTCTGTAAGCTCTTCAACTGAGTACTGATCATAATCAAGTGGTAAAATTTTATCTTTCATATAATAATAATTATTAATACATGAAATTTATTCAATCAAATATCAAAAAAGCAAAAAAATATTTAGATAATAATCATTGTGTTGCGGTACCTACAGAAACTGTTTATGGGCTGGCTGCAAACGCGTACTCGAATATTGCTGTAAAGAAAATATTTAGTCTTAAAAAAAGACCATTAAACAATCCACTTATTGTCCATTATTATGACATCCAAAGACTTAGGGAGGACTGTGAAATCAATGATAATTTAGTAAAACTTTACAAAAAATTTTCTCCAGGCCCAATAACTTATGTTTTGAAGTTAAAAAGTAACTCAAAAATATCAAAATTTGTCACCAATAATAAAAAAAGTATTGCTGTTCGTTTTCCTAATCATAAATTATTCAGAAATTTATTAAAAAATTTAGATTATCCAGTTGCTGCGCCTAGTGCAAATATATCCTCAAGATTAAGCTCAGTTAAACCATCTGATGTAGAAGAAGAATTTGGTTCAAAAATTAAATATATTTTAAATGGAGGAAAAAGTAAAATTGGAATTGAGTCCACAATATTAAATCTTTTAGAAAATCCTTCACTTTTAAGATATGGAGGCCTAGATACAAAAAAAATTGAAAATGTTTTAAAAAAAAAATTATTAATTAATACAAATTCAAAAAAAAAATTATCACCTGGTTTATTTCCGTTGCATTACTCACCTGGGATACCTTTAAGAGTCAATGTTAAAAAGCCAAAAAAAGATGAGGCTTATTTATTAATAAAAAAAAGAAAGTCAAAATTAAAAAACTATTATTATTTATCCAAGGTGAAAAATATAGAGGAGTCTGCAAAGAATTTATATTCAACTTTAAGAAAAATTAAAAATGATGGTTTTAAAAAGATTGCAGTTGAGATGATACCAAACAAAGGTCTAGGCAAAACAATTAACGATAGATTAAAGAGAGCCTCTAAATATTAATGACAAATTCTATTGAAGTAATCAATCTATCAAAAAAATATAAAGATAAAGAAGCAGTAACTAATATAAATTTTAAAATTAATGAAAATGAAATGGTTGGTCTATTGGGACCTAATGGATGTGGAAAAACTACAACCATTGGAATGATTTTAGGATTATTAAAACCAAGTAGTGGCGAGGTATTAATCAACGGAGAGAATATTGAAAAAAATAAAATCTCGCTTCTTCATAAAATGAATTTTATTTCACCATATATTGAATTGCCTAAAAAACTTAAAGTTAAACAAAATTTAATAGTTTATGGAAAATTATATAACATTCAAAATTTAAATGACAGAATAGATGACCTTGCAAATAAACTTAGGTTAAAAGAACTTTTAAATAAAATTACTGGAGAACTTTCTTCTGGACAAAAAAATAGGGTAAGTCTGGCTAAAGCTTTAATAAATGATCCAACGGTACTTTTGTTGGATGAGCCCACTGCTTCACTAGATCCTGAAACTGGTGATTTTGTAAGGTCATTTTTAGAAGATTACAAAAAGGAAAAAAAAATATCAGTTTTGCTTGCCTCTCATAATATGGAAGAAGTAAAAAGATTATGTAGTTCTGTTTTAATGATGAAAGATGGTTTAATAGTAGATAGAGGAACTCCTGAAGAGTTAATAACAAAATATGGAAGAAGAAATTTAGAGGAAGTATTTTTAGAAATTGCGAGAAAATAAAAATGAATTTAATTAGAATTTACGGTCTTTTTTTAAGACACTTTTACTTAATAACTAGATCATTTCCAAGAATATTAGATTTAATCTATTGGCCTTCAATTCAAATTACTCTTTGGGGGTTTATTTCTAATTTTTTTGCAGCTCATAGCACTTATTACAGTGGTGCAGTAGGAGTTATTCTTTCATGTGCAATTCTTTATGATTTTTTATTTAGAACAAGTATTGGCTTTAATATGTTATTTTTAGAAGAAATTTGGAGTAGAAATTTTACAAATCTATTTATCGCACCGATGAAAATTAGTGAAATAATTGTCTCTTTAGTTTTTACTGCTTTAATCAGAGCATTAATTGGTTTGGTCCCAGCTATACTCTTAACTTCTCCATTATTTGGTATCTCTTTATTAAAGCTTGGTCTTCCTTTGGCATTTCTTTTCTTAAGTTTATATTTGTTTGGAATAACACTTGGTCTATTTGTTTCAGCAGGTTTGTTAAGATTTGGACCATCTTTTGAAAATATTGCATGGTCAACTATGTTTTTGTTAGCTCCTTTTGGCTGTATTTACTATCCAGTTGAAACACTGCCAGGAATCTTCCAATCAATCGCTTTCGCACTTCCATTGGTTTATATTTTTGAGGAGACTAGAAATATCTTAGTCAACGGAATGGTAAATTATGAAAATATCATTAATGCAGTTTATCTAAACGGGTTTTATTTAATTTTGTCAATATTTGTATTTTATTACTCTTTTGACAAAGCAAGAGATAAAGGAACTTTAATAAATATAGGTGAATAAAATGGTGCGCCTGCTAGGAGTCGAACCCAGAACCTCCTGATCCGAAGTCAGGCGCTCTATCCAGTTGAGCTACAAGCGCATATCCTTACTTTATATTGTTTCTAAGACAAAATCACTGATATAAATAAATATTATGCATTTTTTAAAAAAAAATTACATATTTTGTATAATAATCTTATCAGTAATTTTTGCTCATCAAGTTATTTTTCAAAATTTTTTTCCTAATAGCAGTTCTCATCTTGGTCATGACTATAGCTTAGTTTTACCAAACTTAATATTTGGAAAAGTTTGGTTTCAAAATAACTTTTTTTCAATCCCGTGGTTTTCTCCAAGTTTTTGCTGTGGTGTTCCTTTTTTTTCTGATCCTCAAACTGGATACTATTCATTTCAACAAATAATATTTATTTTTTTTTCACCTTTGATGGCTCTAAAATTATCCTATCTTTTTTTTTCATTAATTTCGTTTTTTGGATTTTTTCTTCTTGTTAACAAGTCTTTTAAGCTTAATATTTATTTGTCATTACTTGCAGCAACTCTTTTTTTATTTAATGGTTTTTTTAATTACAGGGCAATAATTGGGCATTGGTCCTTTTTAAGTTATGTATTTATCCCAGTTTATTGTTTTATATTAATCCATTGCTTTGAAAAAAGAGAAGAAAAATTAAAAAGTTTTTTTTATCTTTTAATTTCAAGTTTATTATTTGCGAATTTTATTCACTCAGGAGCAAGTTCCTTGATAATAGTAATAGGCTTATCAATTCTAAGTGTTTTAACTTTATATATTTACATAAACGGTGATATTAAAATAATATATAAATTAATTCATTCGATATTCATTGGTCTACTTATTTCATCATCAAAAATTAATGCTTCATTTGCATTTATAAATAATTTTACAAGAGAATATCCTCCATTGTTATTTAAAAACTCTTTTGATTTTTTTGAAAATGTAATCAGATCATTATATCTTTATCCTAACAAAGATAATTTCAATTTAAATACAATAAATAATGTAACAAATAATTTACAAATACATGAATTAGAATTTGGTTTAAGCGTTGTTCCCTTAATGATAATTTTGATTTTTATTTTATACATAAAAAAAGTGAACATTTCTAAATTTAACTTTGTTAAGTCTTTATCTTTGATTGTTCTTTTTTCTATTGCTATATTTGTAATATCCTTAAATTTGTCTGGTAATTATATTGGTGAAATATTAAGAAAGTTACCTGTTATTAAAAGCACATGGGTTCATTATAGATTAGTGGCCGTTTATGTCATTCCTATAATACTAATTTCCTGTTTTTTACTAAATTGCATAAACTTCAATTTAAAAAATATTAAATATATTGTTTATCTTTTTTTAATAATAATTATTTATCAAGAATATAATTATAATAAAAATTTTTATTATAATCAGTCTTATGATCCAAAAAATTTAGAAAATTTTTATGAGGATAAAAATAAAATTAATAACTTAAAAGTTGAAGAAATAATTATATTCTTAGATCAGAAGAAGAAACCAGTGATAACAAATCAAAGAAATGACATGTTTGTTTATAATTTTTCACCACTTTTTTGTTATAACCCAATATTTGGTTATAAACTTGAAAAACTTCCAAAAAATAAATTTACTTTTAATAGCATGGTTAAGATAAATGATAATTTGATTAGCTATAAGGGGGACCCCAAACTAGTTAAAAACAACGAAACGAATTTTTTTAATCCAAGTTGTTTTGTTTTTCCAAAAGAAAACAATTGTATTCCAGGGGATTTGTTTAAAAAAAACCAGATACAAAATTTAGAAAAATTTTTAAATTATGAAAAATTTGATTTTAATTTGAGCACTTCTCAGAAAATATTTAATTATATTTCCTTAATAAGTTTTATTCTTACAATTATATTTATACTCTATTATTTAATATTAAAAATATTTAAAAAATTTAAGAATGTCTAAAGTTATTAATTTTTTAGTTAATAGCGATGAAAATAATCAAAGAATTGATATTATTTTAAATAACAAAGAAAAATCTTTAAGCAGAAATAGAATAAAAAATCTAATCATTAACGAGAAATTAAAAATAAATGGAGTAATTGTTAATAGTCCATCTAAAAAAGTAAATCCAGGTGATAAATTAAGTCTTAAAATACCAGACCCAAAAGTTACTTCACTAAAACCATATAATTTTAAATTAAAAATAATTTATGAGGATGAGGATTTATTAATTATTGATAAACCATCTGGTATAATTATGCACCCAGGTGCTGGAAATCATGATAAAACAATTGTTAATGCATTGATGCATTATGATAAGGATTCTTTATCAAATATAGGTGATGAGCTAAGACCTGGTATTGTTCATAGAATTGATAAAAACACATCTGGTTTAGTTGTAATTGCAAAAAATAACAAAACTCATGAAAATTTATCAAAACAATTTAGTGATCATACAATTATAAGAGAGTACCAACTTTTAATTTGGGGAAAATTAAGACCATCTTCAGGAAGAATTGAAACATTTATAACTCGTAGTTCAAAAAATAGACAACTTATGGAAGTTAGTAGTTCTAAAGGTAAGAAAGCTATAACAAATTATAAAACACTTGAAATTTTTGAAAATCAGAAAACACCAACCTTAAGTTTAGTTGAATGTAAATTAGAAACAGGAAGAACACATCAGATAAGAGTTCATATGAATTATAAAGGTAATAGCCTAGTTGGAGATGATAAATATAAAAAAAAATATAAAAAGTTAAAAAATATTGATTTAAATGTTCAAAATTCAATTACTAAATTAAATAGGCAATTCCTGCATGCAAAAACTTTAGGATTTATACACCCACGTACTAAGAAAAAGATAATTTTTTCCTCACTTTTGCCAAAAGATCTAAATAATATTCTAAAAATGCTTAGAAACACTGAAGAATAAATTATTGAAAATTGAGTATAATTAATTAAATAAACACTGCTATGAGCACAATAATGAGTAATAATCTGCCAGCTATATCGAACGAGGGTGGGCTATCTGCATATTTAGAGCAGATTAAAAAATTTCCAATGTTAGCTGCAGAAGAGGAATATATGTTAGCAAAAAATTGGAAAGCGACTGGTAACATTAAAGCTGCAGAAAAACTAGTTACTAGTCACTTAAGATTAGTAGCAAAGATTGCTATGGGCTACAAAGGATATGGTTTGCCTATTAATGAAATGATTTCAGAGGGAAATGTAGGTCTTATGCAAGCTGTCAAGAAATTTGAACCAGAAAAAGGTTTTAGATTGGCAACTTATGCAATGTGGTGGATTAAGGCTTCTATTCAAGAATATATTTTAAGATCTTGGAGCCTTGTCAAAATTGGAACTACTACTGCTCAAAAAAAACTATTTTTTAATTTAAAGAAAATCAAAAATCAAATTTCTCCAGAAACTGAAGGAGATTTAAGAGATGAACACGTTGATCATATAGCTAATAAGCTCGATGTAAGTAAAGAAGAAGTCGTTTCTATGAATAGAAGACTTTCTGGAAAAGAGTTCTCGCTTAATGCTCAAGTTGGAGAAGATGGTGATGAATGGCAAGACTGGTTGGTTGATAAAGAACTTGATCATGATTTAAAATTTGCTCAGCACGAGGAAATGGAGCAAAGAAAGGATTTATTAAAAGACTCTATTAAAGTTCTTAACGATAGAGAAAGAGAAATTCTATACTCAAGAAGACTAAATGATGACCCGACTACACTAGAAGATTTAAGTAAAAAATATAAAATTAGTAGAGAAAGAGTTAGACAAATAGAAAATAAAGCATTTGAAAAACTTCAAAAGCATATGCTTTTATTAGCTAAATCAAAAAATCTTTTACCCGCAAATTAAACTTCAAAAGGGTTTTCAATTAAAATAGTATCATCTCTTTCTGGACTAGTAGAGATACTTGATACCTTTGCTCCAATAAAATCTTCAACAGCAAAAATATAATTTTTTGCATTTTCAGGTAACGAGTCCATATTTTTTACTCCACTTGTAGAAACTTTCCAACCTGGAAAAGTTTCATAAATTGGTTTTATTTTAATCTGGTCCTCTACAGCGGCAGGTAAATAATCTAATCTTTTACCATCAAGCTCATAAGCAACACACATTTTAATTTCATCTAATTCATCAAGTACATCTAAT
Organism: uncultured Pelagibacteraceae bacterium; assembly: GCA_902521675.1. Lineage (GTDB taxonomy): Bacteria > Pseudomonadota > Alphaproteobacteria > Pelagibacterales > Pelagibacteraceae > Pelagibacter. The sequence continues at coordinate 32,607 of CABYSP010000005.1, read as the reverse complement.
TTTGTTAAAGCGATACCATCAATCCCTGAAACTTTAATAGTTTGCCTCACCAAAACACCATCAAACCATCCACATCTTCTTTTTCTACTTGTAACAGTTCCAAATTCTTTTCCACGTGTTCCTAAAAGTTCACCGATATCATTTGTTAACTCAGTAGGAAAAGGGCCCTCTCCAACCCTTGTTGTATAAGCTTTTGTAATGCCAAGAACATAATTTATAGAATTAGGACCACACCCAGTTCCTGTCGCTGCGCTCGAAGCAACAGTATTAGATGAAGTTACAAAAGGATAAGTTCCATGATCTACATCAAGTAAAATACCTTGAGCACCTTCAAATAAAATTTTCTTTTTCTGTTTTTTAAATTGATCAATTTTTAACCAAACTGGCTGGGAGAATTTTAGTATTTTAGGTGCTATTTTAAGCAAATCAGATTTAAGCTGATCTTTTTCAAAAATTTTTTTTCCTAGACCTTTTCTAATCGCATTATGATGAACTAATACAGAGTCGAGTCTTTGATCTAAATTTTTTTCAGATCTAAGATCCATAACTCTTATAGATCTTCTTCCAACTTTATCTTCATATGCTGGTCCAATTCCACGTCTTGTAGTTCCTATTTTGCTTTTTCCAGCTGCATCCTCTCTAATCTCGTCCATTTCTCTATGAAAAGGCAAAATTAAATTTGCGGACTCCGAAATAATAAAATTATTTACATTTACTTCTACACCTTTAGATTTTATTTCTTCTATTTCCTCTAATAAAGCCCATGGATCTACCACAACTCCGTTGCCAATAATTGATATTTTGCCTTTTCTAACTATTCCAGATGGCAATAATCTCAATTTATAAGTAATACCATCAATCACTAAAGTATGACCAGCATTGTGGCCTCCTTGGAATCTAATTACTACATCAGCCTGTTCAGATAACCAATCAACAATTTTTCCTTTACCTTCGTCACCCCATTGAGATCCAACAACGACTATATTTTTCATTATTTAAATTTTCTGTTTATTTTTAAGGAAGTGAGGTGGTTAATTGGGCCATGACCTTTTCCATATTTCGGGTTTGATTTAATTGCAGAATTTACATACTTAATTCCTAGCTCACAAGATTTCTTTACTGTTTTTCCACATGATAAAAAAGTTGTAACTGAGCTAGATAATGTACAACCTGTACCATGGGTATTCTTTGTTTTGTGACGCTCGCTTTTGAAGATCTTTATGTCTTTTTTGTTTATTAAAATATCTATTACATTTTTGTGTTTTAAATGACCGCCTTTTATAATTACATTTTTGGCTCCTAATCCTATAAGTTTATTAGCAGCAAAAATCATATCTTCTTTTGTTACAATTATTGTTTTAGTCAAAATTTCTGCCTCTGGGATATTTGGGGTAATAAGTAATACTTTTTTAATTAATTTTAATTTTAATAATTGAATTGCTTTAGTATCTATAAGTTTAGTCCCTCCTTTGGCAACCATCACTGGATCTAATACTATTTTTTTAACTTTAATTACATCCAAAGCTTTTAGTACCATTCTAATAACCTCTGGAGAATGCAGCATACCAATTTTTATTGCGTCAGGTTTTATATCTTTACAGCTATAAATAATTTGATTAAAAATTTCTTTTGGATTAATACCAACAATTGATTTTACACCTGTGGTATTTTGTGATGTAACTGCAGTTATTGCTGTCATTGCATAAGAACCTAGAGCTGTAACAGTTTTGATATCAGCCTGAATACCTGCTCCTCCAGATGAGTCAGATCCTGCAATAATTAAAATTTTAGAATTTGGTTTCAATTTATTTAATTTTTTTCGTAATCATATTTACACATTTGTATAAAATAGCTTTATTTTCACTTTCTCCCATTACTCTTATTTTAGATTCTGTTCCTGATTTTCTTACTAATATTCTTCCTATGCCTTTAATTAATTTATCTGCATTTTTTATAATTTTTTTTATTTCTGGTTTGTTAATAATATTTTTATCTTTTACTTCAATATTTTCTAAAAGTTGAGGTGTTTTCTTAAATTGATCAAAAAATTCACTTGCCTTCTTTCCTTTTCTTAAAGCAAAAAGAGCTTCTAAAGCTACAAGCAAACCATCTCCTGTAGTTGCAAATTTACCTAAAATAATATGTCCCGATTGTTCACCACCTAAATTAAAATTATATTTCTGCATTTTTTCTTTAACATATCTATCTCCTACATTTGCCCTTAGAAATTTTATTCCTTTTGATTTAAAATATTTTTCTAACCCATAATTTGACATTAATGTTCCAACAACTCCCCCTTTTAACATTTTTTTGTTTTTCCATCTTGTTGCTAAAGCAGCTATAATTTGATCTCCATCTATTGTATTGCTTTTTTCATCACACATTATAATTCTATCTGCATCCCCATCTAAAGATATTCCAATGTGTGCTTTATATTTTTTTACAGCAGATCTGATTTTTCTTGGAAAAGTTGATCCACATTTTTTGTTAATGTTTAAACCATTTGGTTTAACTCCTATTGCTATGACTTTAGCGCCTAATGATTTCAATAATTCAGGACCTGCCTTATAACCAGCACCATTTGCACAATCGATTACTATTCTTAGTCCTCTTAAATTGAACTCTTTAGTGAAATTTTTTTTTAATATTTTAATATATTTTTTTGTACCTGTTTCTAATCTTTTAACTCTTCCTAATTTTTCAGAATGCGAGAGGTTTTTTGAGATTTTTTTATCTATAAGTCCCTCAATTTTTTTTTCTATTTTATCTGATAATTTCATTCCATCAGGACCAAACAGTTTTAAACCATTGTCAAAATGTGGATTGTGAGAGGCGGTGATCATAATACCCATATTGGCCTTCATTTCTTTTGTTAGCATAGCCAAACCATTAGTTGGTAAGGGTCCAAGTGTATAAACATGCATACCAGCTGAAGCCAAACCTGAAACAAGAGCTGGCTCAAGTGTATATCCTGACAATCTCGTATCTTTTGCAATTATTGCTGTTTGTTTTCTTTTTTTTTGAGATTTAAAGTATGTTCCACTAGCAAGTCCAAATTTAAAAAACATATCTCCATTTATATATTTGCTATTGACTGCTCCTCTTATTCCATCTGTCCCAAAATATTTTTTTGTCATTAATTTTTGACTATCTCATTAAAAACTTTAATACCTTGCTTAACTTCATTAACATCATGAATTCTTAAAATCTGAATTCCTTGCATTAAAAGATATACTGAAGAAGCCATGGTTCCACCGATCCTTGTTTTGCTATCATTTTTTTTTGATATATCTTTAATAAATCTTTTTCTTGAATTACCTACTAGTATAGGAAAACCCAATGAATGAAAAATAGAAACACCTCTTAAAAGATTCATATTATGTTTCAAATTTTTTCCAAATCCAATTCCAGGATCTAAAATTATATTATTATGTTTAATACCCTTAGATCTTATTAACTTAATCTTATCTTCAAAATAATCATAAATATCTAATAATTCATTTTTATATTTCGCTTTCTTTTGCATATTTTCTGGTGTCCCAACTGAATGCTGTATTACAAATGGAATTTTATACTTTTTTAAAATATTTATTGTTTTAGGATCATAACTTAATCCTGAAACATCATTAATAAGTTTAACTCCCATTCTAATACCATTTTCCATAATGCTGGACTTTCTTGTGTCTAAAGATATTGGTATTTTTTTTACAATTAATTTTAATATCTTTTTGATTCTATTCCATTCTCTATTTTCATTTACAGGCTTAGACCCGGGTCTTGTAGATTCCCCACCAACATCTATTATAGATGCACCACTTTTGTATAAACTCATGGCATGAGTAATGCCCTTATTTTTTTTATTAAATTTTCCTCCATCCGAAAAACTGTCGGGTGTAAGATTTAATACTCCCAAAATATTTGGAATTTTTTTAAAATTTAAATTTGAAAAATTTTTTTTTTTTGACCTAATTTTTTTTAAATCTGAATTTATTTTTGTTTTTAATTCTTTTGGTAAATTTCTAATTTTATTTATTGAAATTTTTCTAATTTTTTTTCTTGTAATTATCTCAATATGATCAAAAGATATTTCTTTAATCTGATGTAAAGGGATAGATTGTTTGTTATTTACTAAAATTTTTGATTGTTTGCCGAAGTAGAAATTACACGCTCTTGTGTAATATCTTGACATTATTTATTAATGAACAATTTTTGGTTTCAAACCCATCGCGCCCAAAGCTGAATCTTGATCATCTTTCGACTCTGGATTATCTAAAATTTTATCTTTAGGATATAAATTTTTATTAATAATATTCTCTATTTCTTCACCAGTTAAAGTCTCATAAGTTATTAGAGCTTTTGCAATTTTATGTAGATCATCTATTTTTTCTGTTAAAATTTCCTTTGCTTTATTATATCCTTCATCTACGAGCTTTCTTATTTCTTTATCAATTTTCTGAGCAACTTCCTCTGATACCGATTGAGTTTGAGTAACTGATCTTCCCAAAAACACTTCCTCTTGGTTTTCCCCATATTCAACTGGACCCATTTCTTCACTCATTCCATATTTTGTTACCATTGCTCTTGCTAATTGTGTAGCCTGGTTAATATCAGACCCATTTCCTCCGCCTGCTCCTGTAGATATATTGTCTTTTCCGAAAATTAACTCTTCAGCCACTCTACCTCCAAAACAAACAGCTAGTCTCGCTTTAAGATATTTTATTGAGTAACCGTGTTTGTCTCTTTCGGGTAAGTTCATTACCATTCCAAGAGCTCTTCCTCTTGGTATAATAGTTGCCTTATGAATAGGATCATAACTTGGCATATTAAACGATACTAGAGCATGTCCACCTTCATGGTATGCTGTTAGTTTTTTCTCATCTTCTGTCATCACCATTGAACGTCTTTCAGCACCCATCATAACTTTATCTTTTGCTTCCTCAAATTCTAGTAATGTGACTATCCTCTTATTTTTTCTCGCTGCTAACAAAGCTGCCTCGTTAACTATATTTGCAAGATCAGCTCCTGAAAATCCTGGCGTGCCTCTTGCAATTGTTCTTAAATTAACATCTGGTGCCATTTTTATTTTTTTTACATGAACTTTTAAAATCTTTTCTCTTCCAATAATATCTGGGTTTGAAACCACTACCTGTCTATCAAACCTTCCTGGTCTTAATAAAGCTGGATCGAGCACATCTGGTCTGTTTGTTGCAGCTATAATTATGACACCTTCATTTGTGTCAAAACCATCCATTTCAACTAATAACTGGTTTAAGGTTTGTTCTCTCTCATCATTTCCACCTCCTAGACCTGCCCCTCTACTTCTTCCAACAGCATCTATCTCATCTATAAAAATAATACATGGAGAATTTTTTTTACCTTGTTCAAACATGTCTCTTACTCTAGATGCTCCTACTCCAACGAACATCTCAACAAAATCAGAACCTGAAATGGTGAAAAACGGAACACCTGCTTCACCCGCAATTGCCCTTGCTAATAAAGTTTTACCAGTTCCTGGAGGACCAACAAGTAAAGCTCCTCTTGGAATTTTACCACCTAACCTACTAAATTTTTTCGGATCTTTTAAGAATTCTACCATTTCTTCTACTTCTTCTTTAGCTTCCTCTACACCAGCAACATCATTAAAAGTAACCTTTCCTTTTAATTCATTCATCATTTTAGCTTTTGATTTTCCAAATCCCATTGCTCCACCTTTGCCACCCTGCATTTGTCTCATGAAGAAAATCCATACTGCAATCAGTAATAACATGGGAAACCATGATAAGAGTACACCAAACAATGAAGGCATTTTTTCATCTAAAGGTGCTGCTGAAATACTCACACCTTTCTCTGATAATTTTTCTATAAGATTTGGATCATTAGGAGCATAAGTTGAAAAAGAGTTTCCATTCGAATAGGTACCTTTGATGTTATTTCCCTGGATCTCAACTTTTAGAACTTCACCGTCCTCTACTGAATTTAAAAAATCTGAAAATATAATTTGATTTCCACCTCTAACATTAGACTGTGGATTTTTAAACATGTTATAAAGACCTATAGTTAAGAAAACTATTATTCCCCACATTGCAAGATTTTTTAAATTCATAGGTTTAAAATAAGAATTATTATTAAATTAACAAGTGACAAAATATCAGTTATTTCATCAACTTTAACGCTCTTTTGATACTATAACTGAGTTATTTACCTTCTTTATTACACAGTTTCCTAAAGTGGTCATGAATGAGTTATCATTTTTAATTTGATAAATTAAGTTATCAATTTTTTTTCCTCTTACTGGGTAGTATTTTTTACCAACAGCTTTTAACACTTCTGTTAGAGACCTAAAAACCACTTCTTCTGGCTGAAGAAAAAAATTTTTATTCAGAATAACAAACTTACTAATATTTGAAATTGTTGAATTGTCTTTTAAATTTTTTTCTACAAAGTATTTAATTGACTCGTTAGCGAATTTTAAATTTTTGATCGTGAGATCAAACTTATTATTATCAAGTCCCTCTAATTCCAAATGCTTTATAAAATTTCTAATTTTTACTCTTTTATACTCATCGTTTTTATTCGAGGGATCTTCAACATAATTTTTAAAAACTTTTTTTGTAACATATTCTAAATTTGGTTTAGAAAATTTTAACAAAGGTCTGATCAAATTTATATTTTGTAGATTAGTTTTTTGATCAAATGACACCATACCATTTAAACCACTGCCTCTTAAAATTCTAATAAAAAAATTCTCTATTAAATCATCCTTATGATGACCTAATAAAATATTATTTATTTTTAATTTTTTTGCCTTGTTTATCATCAGTGCGTATCTTTTATCTCTTGCAATAGATTGGATGTTGCTTTTTGGTTTTTTTCCAACCCAGGTTAAAATCTCAAGATTAGAAGACAATTTTTTTAAGAGCAATTTTACAAATTTTGCCTCTTTTGTTGAATTATTTCTAAGTTTATGATCAATGTGAAAATATATTACTTTTAGATGTTTTTTTATCGAATAAATTTTTGATAAAAAACATAAAGCTAGACTGTCTGATCCGCCAGAAACAGCAACTATAAAATCCTCGTTTAATTTAAGATTTTTTTCAAATTTTTTATAAATTTTAGAAGTTTGTTTATCTTTTAATTGATTTAATAAAAACTTATGAGTCTTGTTTGATGCATTCAAATTTTTTGGACTCATATTTTGCTTTTTGTATTACAGACTGATTTGCATTAGGATATTGTAATTCTACACCATTTATCATTTTACATCCTTGGTCTTTTTCACCAATTTGAACCATAGATACTCCAAGTTTTAACAGATTAATTGGAGCTTTTTTTCCTTTAGGATATTTTTGGTAACCCTCTAAATAAGCAGAAGCTGCATCAGTATATAATTGTCTTATTCTGAATGTTTCTGCATACCAGTATTGCGCACTACCTGCTAACTCATGATCAGGGTTTGATAGAACAAATTCTCTAAAAGCTTTTTCCGCTGTACTATAGTCTCCAACTTTTAAAAAACTTGTTGCAAATTCATATTGCTCCATTGGATTTAAATCTTGAGGAAGTATTTTTTCTTCAGACTGAAAAGTTTCTGTTACAATTGAAGCTGTTGTATCTACAGATTGAATTTGTTGTGAAGTTTCGTTTGTCTCTGTATCTTTATATGAAATTGTTCCTAAATCTTGGGGCTGTGAACTACCTGGTAAAACTTTTTGTTCATCAGTCTTTGGTTTTGAACTTAATTGATTTTCTGTGCTACTTGTATTTCCAGAGCTAATATTTGTCTCTATATCCTGAAATCTTATTTGGTTATCTGCTTGAATTTTTGAAACACGGGTAGATAATTTATCCAACTTAAAATTTATTTCCTCAAATTTATTAGTGAGTTCTCTAAACTGATCCTCAACTTCTGACAATTTTAATAAATGTCTAGTTAAAACATCTTCTGAGTTTTGGTCCAAGTTTGAAACCGAACTATCATTAGTACTTGCTTTCACTTCTATAGATCCAGAATAAACTGCTCTTTCAAGTGTTTTAAGATCATTTTTTATTATTTCTAATGTTTCATAGATATTATGATTATCTGCAAAAGAAATATTAATAAAAAACAAATTTAAGATTAAAAATAATTTTAAAATTAATAATTTAAATACTAGCATCATTTAAATTAGATTTATGATTATAAAAATGGCAAAAAAAAGACCCTAAAACCTTTAATGGATTTAGGGTCTTAAATTTTAAATAATTAATTTGCTTTAACAGTTACTGATCTTCTGTTTTTTGACCAAGCTAATGGGTTTGAACCAGAGTCAACTGGTCTCTCCTTACCATAACTTAATACCGTAATTCTGTCAGAAGATATTCCGTAAGTCATCAAATAGTCTTTAGCTGCATTTGCTCTTCTTTCACCAAGAGCTAAGTTATATTCTCTTGTTCCTCTTTCGTCTGCATGACCTTCAAGGACTACATTTATGTTTGGATTCTTTCTTAACCAACCTGCTTGGGCTCTTAAAGTTTCTCTTGATGCAGTTGTTAATATCGACTCATTTGTTGCAAAGAAAACTCTGTCTGGAACACCATCAGCTAAATATTCAACTGTGTCTGTTCCTGTGTAAACATCACCTTGCATTTGACCTTGAATGTCTGTTGCCACTTCTTTTTTAGTTGCACATGCAGATAGCACTAGGCAAGCTGTTAATATTAAAAGTGTGTTTTTTAAAATTTTGTTTAATCTCATTAAATTGCTCCTTGCTGCTAATTTCAATTTCTTAACTTTTTCACAACTAAATAGAGGTTTCAAGTCTAAAAATCAAGAAATTTACAAAAATTAATCTTTAATTACTTAATAAAGATGACCATGATGGGTCTGAAGCATCTGTTGGTGTCTTTATTTGCCGTTCATTATAACCGGTTAAATCTATAGACCACAATTTTGCAGAAAAACCTTCTCCTTTGGAGTTAGTTTTTGTTTCTCTATAAAATATTAATACCCTTCCATTTGGAGACCAAGAAGGTGCTTCTTGATAATAATTTTCAGTTAACAACCTTTCACCACTACCATCGGTTCTCATTACACCTATATAAAATTTACCTTTATGTAATTTTGTAAATGCAATTAAATCTCCTCTTGGAGACCACACAGGTGTTCCATATAAACCGTTGCCAAAAGAAATTCTTTTTACATCACTTCCATCATTCTTCATTACATAAATTTGCTGATAACCGCTTCTATCAGAATTAAACGTAATATATTTTCCATCAGGAGAATAAGATGGAGAAGTGTCAATTGATGGATGATTAGTAATTTTTTCAACAATTCTATTTTCTAAATCCATAGTGTAAATATCTGACTTTCCATCTTTAGCAAAACTCATAATTATTTTTTTTCCGTCAGGTGAAAAACGTGGTGCAAATGTCATTCCAGGAAAATCTCCAACTACTTCTTGTGTCCCCGTTTCTATATCTAATAAATAAACCCTTGGCATATTTTTAAAGTAAGACAAATAGGTTACCATTTGACTTGCCGGATTAAATCGTGGTGTTAAAACTAACTCATTCCCTAATGTCAAAAATTTATTATTTGCTCCGTCTTGATCCATGATTGCTAATTTTTTTATTCTTTGTGTTTTTGGTCCTTCTTCTGAGACATAAATTATTCTTGTATCAAAATAACCTTTTTCTCCAGTCAGTCTTTCATAAACTTTATCGGAAATAATATGCCCTACTCTTCTCCAATTGTTAGGAACTGTGGTAAAAGCTAAAGCCATCATTTCTTTAGCAGCTAAAACGTCCCATAATCGAAACTCAACTCTTAATTTATCGTCAACATAATTTGCTTTACCAGTAATAAGTGCTTGAGCTTTAATTAAATTCCAATCTTCAAATCTTGGTTTTAAATTTGCAATATCAGGAGCTTGTAAAAAAGCCTTTTTGTCTAGTGGATTAAATAATCCCGATGTTCTCAAATTATTCTCAACAATATTTGATATCTCGGAGCCAATATTTTCTTTTTTAAGTATTTTTTCAAAATCTTTTCTAGATTCTTCATCAATTGATAGGGGAGAAACTGCTAATGGAAGTGGATTTAAATTTCCCCTAGTTATATCAACTTCAATTAAAGCATTTGCTTTGATAGGTATTAATATAAATAATAATATTAAAATTTTTTTTGTCATTTAAATATACTACCCTTCTAACATCTCTCTTGCATCAAAATTTAATTGTAATTCTTTCCATCTTTCATATCCAGTTGTTGGAACTCTTAATGGTTGGCATAACTTGACAGCTCTCAAAGCACTTTCTGCTAAAACCTTGTAAAATCCTTGGCCTGGTTTATTCATTCTTGCATGGTCTAAAATTTCTGTTTTTGATACTGTTCCATCAGGTTTTAATTTTAACTTTATTCTTACCAATAAATTTTCATTGTATGGTAATCCTAATGGAATACTCCAGCACCCAAATATTTGTGCCTTAAGAGCATCCTCTTCGCTTAGTGTAAGACCTGTGTTTTCTACATTTCTTTCTCGATCTTGAGTAATGTCATCATTTGTTTTTAAAACTTCTGCACTCTCTTCTTTTGATTTATCAATTAAAGCAGCAATATTATTTGGATCAAACAAATCTTTTTTTTCAAATTCTGATACTTGTTTAACTTCATCATCTACTTTTTCAGGATTTTGTTTTTTTTCCTCTTTTGTTTCAACCTTTTTTAAAGTTTTATCTGGAAGTGGAATTGCCTCAGGTGTTTCATTCTCTATTTTTTTACTATTTTGATCAGGAGCCAAAACAGTTTTTGTTTTCGTTTTTTCTACTTTTTTTGGTGGAGCTTGTTCTGAAACAAGTTTTTTTTCTTTCTCTTTTACTTTCTCAATTATTTTTTTAGCCTTAGGTGCAAATGGAATATTGGTTTTTTCTGCTATTTGAATTAATTCAACCGACACAATTGGTGGAATATCAACTGGTTTCTTTGCTAAAAAAGGCAAACTCATAGCAGTTACAAAAATTAAAATAGCATGTAAAAAAGAAGAAATAATTAAACTTCTATTCACTTTAATTACCTCTGTTTGTACGGTTCTGAAATCAATGCTACTTTTGTAAAACCAGATCCAGATAGTAATCCCATAATTTCTAAAACTCTTCCATAATTTATAGTTTTATCGCCCCTAACATAAATTCTGGTGTCAGTTCTATTTTTTGAAACCGCTAAAACCTTTGCAATAATATTATCGTATTCAACTTTTGCTTCTTGAATAAATATTTCACCTTTTGCATTAATTGAAAGGGTTAAAGGTTCAGTTTCTTCAGGTAAAGAATCTGCTGAACTTTCTGGTAAATCGACTTGAACGCCAACCGTCAACAATGGAGCGGTAACCATAAAAATAATCAGCAAAACAAGCATTACATCGACAAAGGGGGTAACATTTATTTCACTCATTGGTTCCTTGGAAGAGCGATTTAATTTAAATGCCATTTAAATAATTGTTAAAAATCTTTTTGAAAAATTTTCTAATTTTTCTGAATATTTTTTGGCATCATTGTTAAATTTATTGTAAGCCACTACCGCTGGTATTGCAGCCAATAGACCAAGTGCGGTTGCAAATAGAGCTTCTGCTATTCCTGGTGCAACAATCGCAAGACTTGTATTTCTTGAAATAGCTATAGATTGAAAAGAATTCATAATTCCCCAAACAGTGCCAAACAATCCAATAAATGGTGCCGTTGAGCCTACTGTTGCCAAAAAAGTAAAACCTTTTTCAATTTTAGTCATTTGTTTTTCAATCCCAGCTTCTAAAGATGCACTCATTCTTTCACTTAAGTTAGTTCTCGTTTTTTTTTTAAGCAATCCTTCCATAGCATCTTGAAACATAAGCGACATTGGATCCTCAAGTTTACTAGGTAAACTATTGTAAAAAGTTTCAGCAGATTTTGAATTCCAGAATTTTTCCTCAAATTCATCTGAAGATTTTGTAATTTTTTTAAATAAACGAAATTTTTCAATAATTACAGCCCAAGAATATATTGAACAAAATATTAATATAATCATTACAGACTTAACAATTATGTCTGCTCTTAAAAATAAGCTTAATAATGAAAAATCAGTATTTGTTCCTAATTCAACTGCTTTTGCTGCAATATCTGCTTCCATGCTTAGTCTTCACACGTAAATGTGTCATGATTTTGTCTATTAATTTGTATTTATTATTCTTCTTTTTTATATGTTTCGTAGAAAAAACTAGCTATTAAAATAGCATCTGCCTTGTTGTTATCTTTTTTTTTTGACAATTGTGCTGAAAAATATGGAAAAATCTCAATAGCTCTTGTTCTGCTTGCATCTTTTTCTGAATTAATAAGGTTAAAATATTTTTTCCATTTAGCAGGCCTAACATAATAAACAGGTAAATGCATAGCGCTGCATATCCCTTTTAAAATACCAAAAGATTGACCAAAATTAAACATACTAGTAACGCCTTGGCCAGGCATTGCAGAAACTTGTTCAATTACAACCTTTATATTTTTTTTATCAAATTTGTTTATCCTTTCATTAATTTCATTAAATATTTGAGCACCATTTACTTGTCTTTTATTCTTCTTACCATCTGTCATGGTTGGCATTTCAATTACGTCTTTTATAATTCCGTCCTGAAAAAAACAGATTGAACCTGAGATGCCTGGATCAATTCCAATAATCATCATTAAATACTACCTAAATTAACGTTTGAATAGACGTTCTGAACATCGTCATCTTCTTCAAGAGTTTCTAAAAAATCTACAACATCGTCTTTATTTTCATTATTTACCTCAACACAATTTAATGGAACCCATTCAATTTCTGTAGAAATAAAATTCACAATAATTTTCTCAAGATTTTTTTTTACATTATATATTTCGCTCATTTGACACTGGATTTCATGATAATCCTCATTAGACAAACATTCATCAGCTCCTGACTCAATCGCTAAATCTAAAATTTTTTCATCAGATATCTCTTTTTTATCAATTTTGATTATACCCAATTGTTGAAAATTGTGAGATGCTGAACCTTGAGTTCCTAAGCTCCCACCACTTTTTTGAAAAATAGTTCTAATGTTTGATGCGGTCCTATTTTTGTTGTCTGTTAAAGTTTCAACTATAACAGCAATCTTTTCTGGTCCAAACCCCTCGTATCTTAAATTTTCAAAATTTGCTCCTGTAGCTGCAGAAGATTTATCTATTGCTCTTTCAATATTATCTTTGGGCATATTTGCAGATCTAGCAGCCTGTACTGCGGATCTTAGTCTAGGGTTCATTGCCGGATCTTTGTCACCAAATTTTGCCGCAACAGTAATCTCTTTAGATAATTTTGAAAATATCTTTGATCTTTGCTTATCAGCCTTACCTTTTTTATGTTTTATTCCTGCCCAATGCGAGTGTCCTGCCATGATCTTTAAATATTTTTTAGTTGATCTCCGTATACATAGCTTTTGATGTCTATTGCTAAACCTGTTTTTATATCACAATCTACTATAACACCACACAAAGTAGCATCTCCATTAGCAGGAAAGTGTTTCACTGAATTCTTTTTTAAAAATCTATTCAAGGAATTTTCTTTATTCATTCCAATCACTGAGTCATAATCCCCACACATACCTGCATCGGTTTGATATCCAGTGCCATTATTAAGTATTCTGGCATCATTTGTTGGAATATGAGTATGGGTTCCAACCACGAGAGTTGCCTTTCCATCAAATAGATGTCCTATAGCATTTTTTTCGCTAGTAATTTCACCATGGAAATCAACTACAAGTAAATCAAAATCCTTTTTCATTTCATTTTCTTTTAAAAATTTTTGAGAAGCTTCAAAAACATCTTCACACTTTTTCATAAAAACATTGCCCATCAAATTAAGAACTCCAATTTTTATATCATTCTTTGTTTTGTAAATCTGAAATCCTTTTCCTGGTGCAGGTTCAAATAAATTTTTAGGTCTTAATAATCTTTCCTCTTTATCAATAAATTCCATAATTTCTTTTTGATCCCAAACATGATTGCCAGTTGTGATAACATCAACTCCACAATTAAAAAAATCGTTACATATTTCTCTAGTTAGCCCCACACCTTGAACTGCTGCATTTTCACCGTTTACTATTACAAAATCGATTTTGTTTTTATCAATTTCATTTAATAAATTACTTGTTAATTTAGAACATCCTGAAATTCCAACAACATCTCCTAAAAATAAAATTCTCATTGTATAATTTTTTTCTCGTTTATTATTAAATCAAGTTTCTTATCATGCTTGTTAATAGGTATTTTTTTTATCTCCTGGTATGAAAATCCTAATCCAATTTTAAATATTTTTTTAATTTTAGATACTTTTTCTAAATAACGATCATAAAATCCTCCACCATAGCCTAATCTATTCAAATCATCATCATAAGCTACTAAAGGAACAAATATTATATCTGGGTAAATTTTTTTTCCTAAAGTTGGCTCAGCAATTCCATACTTATTAATTTTTAAAGGATCTTTATTTGTCCATTCAAAAAAATCCATTTGGTTATTTTCTCTAATTATTGGTAGGGAAATATTTGCCTTTTTGTTTCTTAAAAAAAAAAGCATATCCAAATCATCAATCTCATGATTACAAGGGTAATACCCTCCTACATTTTTGAAATTAATTTTATTTTTTTTTAAAAATCGATAAATTCTGTCAGGATTGATGCTAAGTTTTTTATTCGAATTTTTTTTTCTAAGATTTAAAATTTTACTTCTTAGCTTAGATTTACTCACAGACCTACTTTGAAATGTTTTCTAATTTTGCTTTTTTTACAAAATTTGATATTTGATCAGCAGCTTCATCAATTAAATTTTCATATTTTTTTTGATTATCATCAATTTCTTGTTTTAAATTTTCATGATCAAGATTTAGTTTTTCAATTTCAGATTCTTTTGTGTCCCTATAATCATAAATTAGAGATTTTAGTTCTTTAAATTTTTTTGATAGATCATTTAATTCTTCTTTTTTTTGATCTACTTTTTTCTTAGTTTCGTAATATTCATCCATTATTTTTATAGCTGTAATTAATAATAATTTATTTTCACCTAGATTTCCCAAATCATTTTTTAAATTATTAAATTTTTTGTTAATCTGAATTAACAATTCTTCTAAGTGTTCTTCTTGTCCATCTTCGCAAGCGAGTAAAAACTCTTTATTGTTAAATTTTATACTTACATTTGCCATTTATCTATTTCATCCAATAGTGTGTCAGTTTCTTGATTAAGTTCGTCAATTTTTTCAGAAAATTCAATTTGTTTTCTTTCTTCCAACTTTTCTTTATTTTTTAAATCCTCAAGTTTTTTTGATAAATTTTCATGTTCCTCGAGTAACGTTTTATATTTTTCCTCAATCTGTGTTTTTTCAATTTCTAATTGATTTTGTTTTGTGCTTAAATTTTCAATATTTTTTTGTAATTCAGGATTTGTTAAATCTAATTTTTTTAATTCCTCTAATGCAATATTTAATTTTTTTTCTTTTTCGTTTATAGAATTCATATATATATGTTTATATTATTAAATAGATTCTTCTTAGTCTAGTCAGGATAATTTTGAGCAAACTACACAATGATTTAGCTAATTGCATCAGATTTTTATCAATTGATGCCGTTCAAAAAGCAAATTCAGGTCATCCAGGTATGCCAATGGGCATGGCAGATGTTGCAACAGTGTTGTTCAAAAATTTTTTAAGATTTAATCCAAAAAATCCAGATTGGTTGAATAGAGATAGATTTGTTTTATCTGCTGGTCATGGTTCTATGCTTTTATATTCTTTGCTTTACCTAACGGGATATAAAAGCATATCAATAAACAATATCAAAAAATTTAGGCAGCTTAATTCTATTTGTGCTGGACATCCTGAGTATCATCCGAAAACAGGTATTGAAACTACAACGGGTCCTCTTGGACAAGGTATATCTAATGCAGTTGGTTTTGCAATAGCTGAAGAAATTTTAAAAAATAAATTAGGTAAAGATTTAATTAATCACAAAACTTATGTTTTAGCTGGAGATGGATGCTTAATGGAAGGAATAAGTCATGAAGCGATGAGTTTAGCAGGACATTTAAAACTTAAAAATTTAGTTATGCTATTTGATAATAATTCAATTTCAATTGATGGTCCGACAAATCTCGCGGTTTCAGATAATTTTAAAAAAAGATTTGAAGGATATGGTTGGGATTATATTTCTATCAACGGTCATAATGAAAAAGAAATTTTTAAAGCACTAAAAGAAGTTCAAAAAGCTAAAAAACCTACTGTGATTTCTTGTAAAACTAAGATTGGATATGGTTCACCGAATAAATCAGGAAAAGCATCGTCCCATGGAAGTCCATTGGGAGTAGATGAAATCAAGCTTGTAAGAAAAGCCTTAAATTGGAAAATAAAACCTTTTGATATCCCAAATAAAATTTTAAATGAATGGAGAAAAATTGGCCAAGGAGGTGAAATTTTAGAAAAAAAATGGAACAAAGTATTAAAAAGAAAAAAAATAAAATTTAATCAAACTTTAAAAAATAACTTTACTAAAGTGCTTAAGAAAGAAAAAGAGAATGCAATAAAGGAGCCAAAAAGTTTAGCTACTAGAAAATGTTCAGAAATGACATTGAACGCACTAACAAAACAAAAAAATAATTTGATTGGTGGCTCTGCTGATTTAGCAGGATCAAATAATACAAAAACTAAAAACCATAAAATAATTAAACCTGGAGATTTTACTGGTAACTACATTCACTACGGAGTGAGAGAACACGCAATGAGTGGGGTTATGAATGGTATCGCACTTCACAGTAATCTAATTCCCTATGGAGGTACTTTTTTAATATTTTCTGATTATTGCAAACCTTCGATCAGATTGTCTGCCTTAATGAAAAAAAGAGTCATTTATGTAATGACTCATGACTCTATTGGGCTTGGAGAAGATGGCCCTACCCATCAACCTATAGAACAGCTTTCGGGCTTACGTGCTATACCTAACCTAAATGTATTCAGACCTGCAGACAGAATTGAAACTATCGAGTGTTGGGAACATGCATTAAAAAGCTCAAAAACACCTAGCGTGCTATCTTTAACAAGACAAAACTTAAATCCAGTAAGAAAAACATACCCAAATAAAAACTTATGCTCATTAGGTGCTTATGAGGTTTTAAGAACAAATAAAAAAATTAATCTTACAATATTAGCTAGTGGATCTGAAGTTAATCTAGCGTTGGAGGTTAGCCATAAATTAGCCAAAGATAAAATATATTCCAAAGTGATATCAATGCCTTGCATGGAACTTTTTGAATTACAATCAAAATCTTATAAAAATAAAATTTTAGAGGAAACAAAATTTAAAATATCCATTGAAGCTGGATCAAGAGATTGTTGGAAAAAATATGTAGGTGATAACGGTATTGCTTTTGGAATTGATGAATTCGGAAAAAGTGCACCCTATAAAGATATTTATAAATATTTTGGACTAGAGAGTACAAACATTAAAAGTATCACTAAAAAATTATTAAATAAATAAAATGACAATTAAAATTGGAATTAATGGAATGGGACGGATTGGTCGTATGGTTGTTAGATCGATTGTCGAAAGTAAAAATAAAAATTTAAAAATTAATCATATAAACAACAGGTCAAATTCAGAAACTACATCTAAATTAATCAAATATGATTCTATACATGGAAAATTAAATGCTGATTTAGAATATGATCCAAATCATTTAATAATTAATAAAAATAAAATCACATTTTCTCAAGAAACGAAAATTGAACACATAAATTGGAAAAAACATAATGTTGATTATGTTTTCGAATGCACTGGAAAATTTAATTCGAAGGAAAAACTTCTTTCTCATATAGAAAATGGTGCAAAAAAAGTGATCGTTTCTGCTCCATGTAAAAATGCAGACAAAACAATAGTCTTTGGTGTTAATGAAAATATAATTACAAAAGAGGATAAAATAATATCTGCAGCATCATGCACCACTAATTGTCTGGCTCCTGTTGCTAACGTTCTTAATGAAAATTTTGAAATTGAAAAAGGTTTTATGACTACAATTCATTCATTTACTAGTGATCAGAGAATTTTAGATAATTCACACAAAGATCCAAGAAGAGCAAGATCTGCAAGTCAATCAATCGTTCCTACCTCAACAGGAGCTTCGAAAGCAATAGGAGAAATAATACCAAACCTAAAAGGGAAACTAGAAGGTGTTGCGATGAGGGTGCCCACTCCTAATGTTTCTCTTGTTGAATTAGTTTTTTGTACAAAAAAAGATATTAACATAAGAAAAATTAATGATGCTTTTGAACAAGCATCAAAAAATAAATTAAAAAACATCTTAGAAGTTACTCATGAAAAATTAGTATCTATAGATTTTAATCATCATTCTGCTTCCGCAATAGTAGATGCTTCTTTAACAAATGTAGTTGGAAGTAATATGGGTAAAATATCAGCCTGGTATGATAATGAGTGGGGCTTTTCAAATAGAATGTGTGATATCGCTGAAACTTTGCATAAAATTTCTTAATGAGAAGTATTATAAACGAAAAAAATCTTAAGAATAAAAAAATATTATTAAGACTAGATTTAAATGTCCCTTTAGAAAGAGACAAGATAACAGACACCACAAGAATCGATAAAATTCTTCCTACATTAAATTTTTTGATTAAAGAAAATACTAAAATTATAATTTTATCTCATGTTGGAAGACCAAAAGGAAAAGTTGTTAAAGAGCTCTCCCTAAAACCAATTTGTGAAGAATTGCAAAATAAGTTGAGAAAAAAAATAAAACTTATTACTGAAAATATTAAAGAAATAAAAAATAAAAATTTTTTCAATGACTATGATGAAAATATTTTTATTTTAGAAAATATTAGATTTTATTCTGAGGAAGAGCAAAATGACAATAAGTTTGCTGAACTGCTATCAAATCTAGGAGATATATATGTAAATGACGCTTTCTCTTGTTCGCATAGAGCTCATGCCTCAGTTTATGAAATTCCAAAATTCTTGCCCTCGTTTTCTGGTTTGCAGCTAGACTTAGAGTTGAATGCGCTTAATAAAATAACTTCTGAAATTACCAGACCAATTACTTGTATTATTGGGGGGTCTAAAATTTCAACTAAGATTAATGTTATTAAAAATTTAATTCCTAAATTTGATAATATTATAATTGTTGGGGGTATGGCTAATAATTTTATAGAATATTTCGGAAATAGTGTTGGAAAATCTATTAAAGAAAAAAATTGTGATAAAATAGTCGAAGAAATTATCTCTCTTTCAAAAAAAGAAAAATGTAAAATAATTTACCCAGAAGATGTGATTGTATCTAATGATTTAAATGGATCTCCTCAAAAGAAAGAATTGAACGAAATATTATTTGATGAAATGATATTAGATATTGGTCCAAAAACTATAGACAAGATAACAAAAATTATTGATAACAGTAAAACTATACTTTGGAATGGACCCGCAGGATATTTTGAAAATTCAAATTTTGCTAATGGAAGTATTCAAATAGCAAAAAAAATAATTGAAAATAATAAAGAAAACAAAATTTTTTCAGTTGCTGGTGGTGGAGATACAGTTTCTTTAATAAATAATTTAAAGGCAGTTAATGAATTTAATTTTGTTTCAACTGCAGGTGGAGCTTTTTTAGAATATCTTGAAGGTAAAAACCTTCCTGGTATAACCGCATTAAATTATAATGTCTGAATTAAATAAAATTGCACTTAAAATAATTTCCAATGGCAAAGGCATTCTTGCAGCTGATGAAAGCAATGGAACTATGACAAAAAGACTTGAAGCAGTAAATGTGAAATCAACACCAGAAAATAGGCTTTCCTTTAGAGAAATTCTTTTTTCATCAGATGGAATGAAAGATTGTATTGGTGGTGTTATTCTTTACGATGAAACCATCAATCAAATTTCAAGCAAAGGAAAATCAATAACAGATTTAATATCTAGTACAGGTGCAGTTCCTGGAATTAAGGTTGATACTGGTGCGAAAGATTTAGCAAATTCCCCTAAAGAAAAAATTACAGAGGGATTAGATGGCCTTAGAGATAGATTAAAAAAATATTATAGTCTTGGAGCAAGATTTACAAAATGGAGAGGCGTCTATTCTATTGGTGAAAAATATCCAAGCAAACTGGCAATAAGTAGTAATGCTCATGCACTTGCTAGGTACTCTGCACTAGTTCAAGAAAGTGGAATGGTTCCTATAGTAGAACCTGAGGTATTGATGGATGGAAACCACTCTGCAGAAATTTGTTTAAACAAAACATCAGAGGTAATTGAAAAGTGTTTTGAGGAACTAATTTTACACAAAGTTGATCTCTCAGGAATAATATTAAAACCAAATATGATTTTGCCTGGCAACCTATCAAAAAATAAAATTTCTAGTAAACAAGTTTCTATCAAAACATTGGAATGCCTTAAAAATTGTGTACCTAATGAAGTTCCAGGGATAGCTTTTTTATCTGGAGGGCAATCTGAAATTGAGGCTACAGAAAATTTAAATTTAATAAATAAAAATAACAAAACTAATTTTATAATGACCTATTCATATGGAAGAGCTCTTCAACAAAGTGCTTTGAAAGTTTGGTCTAAAGATATTAAAAATGTAGAGGCAACTCAAAATACTTTTAACCACAGAGCTAAAATGTGTACCTTAGCTGCTTTAGGAAAATGGTCTAGTGAGCTTGAGAATAAGTAAAAAAAAATTTATTTATCTTATTTCTCCTAACAAAATACCTTATTTTTTCTATAACAATCTAAAATTAGTTTTAAAAACTGGAAAAGTAAGTTTTTTTCAACTTAGACTTAAAAATTATTCTCTCAAAAAAAAAATTATAATTGGAAAAAAAATTAAGAATATTTGTAAAAAAAATAAAGTAAAATTTATAATTAACGATGATCCTTTACTTGCTTTAAAATTAGATGCAGATGGTTGCCATCTAGGTCAAAAAGATATGAATATTTATATAGCAAAAAAAATACTTGGTAAAAAAATTATAGGAATTACTTGTCATAATTCTATGAATTTAGCAAAAAAAGCAATTAAAGCTAAAGCTGATTACATTGCTTTTGGTGCTTTTAATAAATCTAAAACAAAAAAAGCTAAGCATATAGCTTCTGTTGAGATTTTAAATAAAGTTAAAAAATTTACAAAAACCCCAACAGTAGCTATTGGTGGAATTAATGCTGTTAATTATAAAAATCTATTATTGAATAATGCTAATTTTTTAGCTATCTCAAGCTACATTTGGAAAAATAAAAAATATAAACCGTTACAAGCTATAGAAAGATTAAAATGAAAATTAATGCTGGAGAAATAAAAGTTGGAATGCTCCTGGAATATAAAAATGATTTATGGCAAGTTTTGAAAACCCAACATGTAAAACCAGGGAAAGGTGGTGCATTTGCTCAAGTTGAGATGAAAAGCTTAAACAAAAATACAAAGCTAAATGAAAGATTTAGATCAAGTGAAACAGTAGAAAAAGCATCATTGGAGGAAACAACCTTTAATTATCTTTATAGTGATGAAGCTAATTATTTTTTTATGGATCCAAAAACATTTGAACAAATAGAAATAAAAAAAGAAACTGTAGGTGATAAAGGCAAACTTTTAACTGAAAACCTTCAAGTTTCTGTAAGTTTTTATAATGAAAGCCCATTATCAATTGAATTGCCTAACCAAGTACAGTGTAAAATTGAAACTACTGATGCAGCCCTTAAAAGACAAACTGTATCATCATCATATAAACCAGCAACTCTTGATAATGGTTTAAAAATCCAAGTTCCTCCGTTTGTTGAGGTGGGTGACGAAATCGTAGTTGATACAAGAAATTTTGAATACATTAAAAAAATCTAAAATGATCTCTATATCTTCAAATTTAAATATTATGATCAAAGCAGCTGAAAAAGCCTCAAAGTCTGCTATAAGAGATTTTGGAGAGGTTGAGAAGCTACAAGTATCTAAAAAAGGACCGCGAGATTTTGTTACTAAAACTGACAAACAAGTAGAAAAAATTCTAATTGAAGAACTTTCAAAAGCCAAAAAAAATTATTCTTTTTTATCAGAAGAAATTGGTTCGATTGAAAATAAAGATAAAGATAATATTTGGATTATCGATCCAATAGATGGTACAACAAATTTTCTACACGGTATTCCTCATTTTGCAATTTGTTTAGCTCTTGAATCTAAAAAAGAGATAATTAGTGGTTTAATTTATGATCCTATTAAAGATGAAATGTTTTATGCTGAAAAAAATAAAGGAGCATATTTAAATAATCAAAGATTACGAGTATCGAACAAAAATTTAATTGATGAATGTTTATTTTCAAGTAATCACGAAGGAGTAAAATTCAGCAATTTAAATATGAGATACAGCGGATGTGCAGCTTTAGACTTGGCTTATGTGGCTTCTGGTAGATTAGATGGTTTTTTTCATAATAAAATTAATATTTGGGACGTGGCGTCAGGAGCCTTGTTAGTAGAGGAGGCAGGTGGGATAGTTAATGGTTTAGATAAATTCGATAAGAATAATATAGATATTCGAGCATCAAGTGCTGCAATTAATGATAAAATGCTCGAAAATCTAAAGAACTTTTAATTGTGTTCTAAGTTTCTTTTGCTATAAGTCTCGATATGAAAAAAGAGATTCACCCTAACTATCACAAAATTAAAGTTGAAATGACTGATGGTACTCAATTTGAAACTAAATCTACTTGGGGCTCAGAAGGGGACTTATTGAAATTAGAAATAGACCCAAAATCTCATGCTGCATGGACTGGTGGTAAGCAAAAGTTAATGGATAAAGGTAGAATAAGTAAATTTAATAAAAAATTTCAAAACTTCAAAACAGATAAAAAGAATTAAATGTCAAACGCCCCTCTAATGCCAATGGCAACTGCTGTTTGGCTTGTCGAAAATACAACTCTCACATTTAAACAAATCGCAGATTTTTGTAAATTACATGAAGTTGAGGTACAAGGGATTGCGGATGGTGAAGTTGCAAAAGGAATTAAAGCTTATAATCCTATAATTTCAGGACAACTATCAAGAGAAGAAATTGAATTATCTTCAAAAAATTTAAGTAGACCTTTGCAAATAAAGAGTAATGATATTCAAATAACCAATCCAGAAAAAAAAATAAAAAAATATATACCTTTATCTAAACGTCAAGATAAACCAGACTCAGCATTGTGGCTATTGAGACAACACAATATTCTTAAAGATTCACAAATAGCAAAACTAGTAGGGATAACAAAAAATTCTGTTACTTCAATTAGAAATAAGAGTTACTGGAATTATAACAATCTTAATCCAAAAGATCCTGTGGCATTAAATTTATTTACTCAAAAAGATTTAATCGAAGCTCTAGAAAAAGCAGAGAGAAGAATTAAGAGAGAGAAAAAAGCTAAGGAAAAAGAAAAAGTATCTAATCTATCATAAATATAATGAATAAAATAAATAGACATAAAATTATAAAAGTGCTATCAGACAACTTTTTAGGAGGTTGTTATTAAAATAGAAGTAAAAGATAATAATGTTGAACAAGCTTTGAGAGTTTTAAAAAGAAAACTTCAAAGAGATGGTTTCTTTAAAGTTATTAAACTAAAAAATACTTATGAAAAACCATCCGAAAAAAAAAAGAGAATTCTTCAAGAAAATATTAAAAGAGTAAAAAAACTAAACAAGCTTAAAAACAGAATTTAAGAATACCGCGGGGTGGAGCAGTCTGGTAGCTCGTCAGGCTCATAACCTGAAGGTCGGCGGTTCAAATCCGTCCCCCGCAACCAATTCGTTGTTTGATTTGTTAAATTTTATGATAATTATTGTTTTATGATTAAAAATATTAGAGTTCCTTATGGTTTAAGTGTTCATGGAAATGAAGAGATTAAAGCTGTAACAAAAGTTTTAAAGTCAAGCACCCAAATGGGAAAAAATGTTAGTGCTTTTGAAAAAAAAATATCTAAGCTTTTTGAAAAGAAATACGGTCTGATGGTAAACTCTGGTTCATCTGCTTTACTTCTTGCAATGGAAACTTTAGATTTTCCTCCCGGAAGTGAGATTATTACCCCAGCTCTAACCTTTTCAACAACTGTTGGATATATAGTCAGAAATAATTGGATCCCAGTTTTTGTTGATGTTGAAGAGGGTACTTATTGTATCAATGAAAAAAAAATTAAAAATCTTATCACCAAAAAAACAAAAGCTATTGTTGCACCACATCTTATGGGAAATATTGTTAATTGGGAAAAACTTGCGCCAATGCTTAAAAAAAAAGGTATTCTTATTGTTGAAGATTCAGCAGACACTTTAGGGGCTACTTATAAAAATAAATCTACTGGTAAATATGCAGATATAAGTATTACAAGTTTTTATGGATCTCATATTATCAACTGTGCAGGTAATGGGGGTATGGTTTGTTTCAATGACAAGAATAAATATATAAAAGCAAAACTTCTAAGATCTTGGGGAAGAAGCTCATCTTTATTTGATGAAAAATCTGAAAGAATTGAAAATAGATTTAATATAAAATTAGATGGAATACCTTATGATAAGAAATTTGTATTCGAAAAAATAGGCCATAATCTAGAACCATCCGAACTTGGAGCAGCTTTTGGTTTGGTGCAACTTAAAAAATTAAAATATAATTTAAAAGAGAGAGAAAAAAACTTTACATTACATACAAAATTTCTTGATAAATATAAAAAGTATTTCATTTTACCAAAACAACTACCTAAATCTAGATCTGGATGGCTGGCATATCCAATAACAATTAAAGAAAATGCACCATTTTCTAGAACACAAATGCAGATATTTCTTGAGAAGAAAAATATTCAAACAAGAGTAGTTTTCACTGGTAATATTTTAAAACAACCTGGCTTTAAAAATATCAAAGCTAAAAAAGACAAAAAAGGTTATCCCGAAGCTGATAAAGTTATGAGAAATGGTATATTAATTGCCTGCCATCATGGATTAACAAAAAAAATGTTAAATCACTTGCATAAATCTATCGATGAATTCATGTCAAAATATATCTAGTAATTTAATTTAAATCTAGATTTTTTACTATCAATCAAAAATCCTTTAACTGTTTCTTTTGTTAGAGCATCAAAAGATTTTCCAAAATTTTCGATTTTTTCAATAATATTTGGTGGAATTGTTATTATATGACAACCAATCTGTTTTGCTTGTAAATAATTGTATGGCTCTCTGACGCTGGCCCACAGTATTTCAACATTTTTATATTTTTGAGCGATCTTTATACTTTGCTTAAATTCTGGAATTGGATCTTTTCCAGTAT
Organism: uncultured Pelagibacteraceae bacterium; assembly: GCA_902521675.1. Classification (GTDB taxonomy): domain Bacteria; phylum Pseudomonadota; class Alphaproteobacteria; order Pelagibacterales; family Pelagibacteraceae; genus Pelagibacter. The sequence goes on along the minus strand of CABYSP010000005.1, from coordinate 7,265 downwards.
CTGCTGCTCTTCCAGCAAAAATTGAAATTATAACTTTTGTTTTTTTGTTTATTTTTTTTAAAATTTTTTTAACTTGTTTGGCTGTATAAACTGCCGTGATATTAAGTTTGATATTATTTTTATTCAATTCTTTAATAATTCTTCCCATAAATTTTCCCTTAGAATTTATCACTGGAATTTTAACATAAACATTTTTTTTCCAACTATTGATTTCAACAGCCTGTTTTTTCATTTCAACATATTCATCAGCAAATACTTCAAGAGAAACAGGTTTGTTTTTACAAATTTTTAATATTTTTTTTGAATATAGCTTGTAATCTTTAGCACCCGCTTTTCTCATTAAACTAGGGTTTGTTGTAAAGCCACTAACTACTTTTTTTTTATTAAACTTGCGTATTGTGTCAATTTCAGCAATATCGCAAAAAATTTTTGTTTTCATCAAATAAATTATAAATTTTTAGTTATATCTTCAGTCATTTTTTTTGCATCTGCAAATAACATTAAAGTATTTTCTTTATAGAAAAGATCATTATCAATACCAGCATAACCAGGTGACAAACTCCTTTTTACAAATAAGACTGATTTACATTTTTCAACATCCAAAACAGGCATACCATAAATAGGACTTTGTGGGTCGGTTTTTGCAACTGGGTTAGTTACATCATTTGCTCCAATTACAAAAGCAACATCAGCATTAGCGAAATCATTATTAATTTCCTCTAATTCAAACACTTCATCATATGGTACATTTGCTTCAGCCAATAAAACATTCATATGTCCTGGCATTCTTCCTGCAACTGGATGAATAGCGTATGATACTTTTATATCGTTTTTCTTTAATGTATCCACCATTTCTCTTAATGCATGTTGTGCTTGTGCAACTGCCATTCCATATCCAGGAACAATTATAACCGAAGAAGCGTTTTTCATTAAAAAAGCTGCATCATCTGCATTGCCACTTTTAACTGGTCTTTGCTCTTTAACTGACTTACCTGATGTTTCATCAGTTGCACCAAATCCTCCCAAAATAACATTAAAAAACGAACGATTCATACCTTTGCACATAATATATGATAGTATTGCTCCAGATGAGCCAACTAGTGCTCCGGTGATTATTAAAGCTGTATTTTCTAAAGTGAAACCAATCCCAGCTGCTGCCCAACCAGAGTAAGAATTAAGCATTGAAATAACTACAGGCATATCTGCTCCACCAATTGGTATAATTAAAAGAAAACCAATTAAAAAAGAAACAGCTAAAAGTATCCAAAATAAATTTGATGATTGAGATGCACATAATAAATAAATTAAAACAATTATTGAAATTAATATAATCGCATTTAGAGGATGTTGGCCTTTAAATGTAATTGGTGATCCAGACATTATTCCTTGTAACTTTAAAAAAGCTATTACAGAACCAGAAAAAGTTATGGCTCCAACGGCAGCACCAATGGACATTTCAATTAAACTACCAAGTTTTATATTGCCTACCGTTCCTAAATTAAATGCTTCAGGATTTAAAAAGGCAGAAATTGCAACAAATACTGCTGCAAGACCAACAAGACTATGGAACCCCGCAACTAATTCTGGCATTGCTGTCATTGGAATTCTGTAAGCTATAAAAGCTCCAATCGACCCTCCTACCAAAATAAATATTAGTACAAATATAAATCCATTAGAAAAATTTCCAGTAGATAAGAATGTTACTGTTATAGCAATAATCATTCCTAAAATACCAAACAAATTACCCTGCCTTGATGTTTCTGGTGAAGACAATCCTCTTAAAGCAAGAATAAATAAAACACCTGAAACTAAATAAAAAATTGCAGACAAATTTGCTGATAACATTACTATTTATCCTTTTTCTTTTTTTTATACATCGCAAGCATTCTTTGAGTTACCAGAAATCCACCAAAAATATTGATTGCAGCTAAAGCTATAGCTAAAAACCCAAAAATACTTGATGTATTAAAAATAGTATCATTATTTCCTGAGAGACCTGCAATAATAGCTCCAACAATAATTACAGAGGATATGGCGTTCGTAACAGACATTAAAGGTGTGTGTAATGATGGAGTAACACTCCATACCACATAATATCCTACAAATATTGATAGGATGAAAATACTTAGTCTGAATATTAAAGGGTCTATTTCCATAATTTACTTTATTAAGGTTTTTTCTATAATTTCATCATCTAAATTAATATTGATTTTCTTATTTTCTTTATCAAACAAATTATCTATAAAATTAAATACATTTTTTGAATATAAGTTTGAAGCGGAAATAGGTAACTTATTTAAAATATTGCTATCACCCATTATCCTGACTCCATTTTTATCTATAGTTTTGTCTACTTCTGTAAAAGCTGTATTTCCTCCTTGAACAGCTGCTAAATCATAAATAACAGACCCTGATTTCATATTTTCAATCATATTTTCTTTTATAATTAATGGAGCTTTTTTACCAGGTATCAGAGCTGTACATATTACAATATCAATTTTATTTAAAGTTTCGTATAAAAGTTCCTCTTGTTTTTTTTTAAAATCCTCTGAAGCCTCTTTTGCATAACCTCCTTCTGTTTCTAAATTTTCTGAACCCTCAACAGTTAAAAATTTACCACCTAAACTCTCAACTTGTTCTTTTGATGCCATTCTTACATCGGTACCAAAAACTATAGCACCCATTCTCTTTGCGGTTGCGATTGCTTGCAATCCAGCAACACCAGCACCAACAACTAAAACCTTTGCAGCTGGAACTGTGCCTGCTGCTGTCATCATCATTGGTATAGCTTTTTCAAAATTTGCAAAAGACTCGATCACCGCCTTGTAACCAGCTAGGTTTGCTTGAGAAGACAATATATCCATAGATTGAGCTCTAGTAATTCTAGGAAGCAATTCTAATGAAAAAAGATTAATTTTTTTTCTAACTAAATTATCTAATTTTTCTTTATTATTATATGGATTTAAAACACCAACTAACGTCTGGTTTTCTTTGATATTTGATATTTTATCCTCAGATGGTAATCCATGTTGAACAAGTATATCAGAAGAATTTAAAACCTCTGCTTCATCTTTTGCAATATTAACTCCTAGATTTCTAAATTCATCATCTTTTATGCCAAGATGTAAGCCAAAATTTTCAATTAAACATACTTCAAATCCAAGTGTAATATATTTTTTTACAATCTCTGGTGTTATTGCTATTCTTTTTTCAATAGTTTGGTTTTCTAAAATAGACCCAATTCTCATTCAGGAACCTTACAATAAGAATAATGCCATTAAAACTAAAACTCCAATTACAGCGACAGTTCCCCACAGAACAAATTTTGTAAAATTATCCCAGGTTTTTTTATGGTTTTCATTATCCATAAAAATTATTTCTGTCTTGCTTTAAATTTGGGGTTAGTTTTATTTATTATATAAACTCTTCCTCTTCTTCTTACGAGTTTCGAGTTTAAATCTCTTTTTTTTATCGACTTTAAAGAACTTTTAATTTTCATAAATTTTGATCCTTAATAAACGAACTTATATAATCTTTCAAACTTATTTTTCCATATCTTCTTATAATTCTGTTATTTTGAGAAAATTTAGTTAATTTAGACGCATATCTTTCTCCAGGTCTTGATTTCAAAAAAATTATTCTCGATTTGAACATTTTTGCAACTTCTAGTATTGAGTATGATTTTTTGTGTGAAATGCTATAATGACCACATTTATTTTGTTTCCATGCATAATAACATGTTTCTACTGTATCGTTTACATGTGTAAATCTTCTACTTTGTGATCCAGGTTTAACAACAGATAAAGGAATTTTTTTTTTAAAACAATTTTCAAAAATACCTATTACTGTAGCCATAGGTCCAGTTTCAATTTGTCCCTTTCCATAAACATTATAAAAATAAATTACTTCAAATTTAAATTTAAACCAATTTTTTAAATTATTTAACAACTCTAAATTTTTTGATTTAGTAAATGCATATGGAGAAAGATTTTTATCATGACCTAAATTGCCAAAAGAAGCAGAAGTAGCTGAATAAATTAATTTAATATTATTTTCTAAACAAAATTTAAATACAGATTTAGAACCAATTGTATTTGAGTTATAACATTGATCAAAATTTTGAAAACTCTGATAAATTCTTGCAAATTCACCAAAATGGAATAAACAGCTTATCTTTTTTCTATAATTAAATAAGATTTTGTTAATATTTAATGTATCTCCTGTTAAATATAAAACTCTTTTATCTCTATAATGATTTTTTTTAGAGCCTGATGAATAGTTATCTAAACTTATGATTTGATTTTTTGTTTTCTTCAATAGCAATTTTATTAAATTAGAACCAATAAAACCTGCACCACCTGTAACTATTATGAAATTTTTCATTAAATTTTAGCCTGGCGATGTCCTACTCTTCCATGTCTTAAGACAAAGTACCATTGGCGCTGAAAGGCTTGACTTCCGAGTTCGGAATGGAATCGGGTATTACACTTTCGCAATAATCACCAGGCAAGACCTTCTACTCTGTTATTTAAAAAAAGTAAACACTTGTTATTTTATATAATATGGTTGAATTTATTGAAAATATTAAGATTTTCTACTACTTAAAGTAAATAAATAAAATTAATTATTATAAGATTAAAAATTTATTCTTTCTTTTTCAACAACTAGAGGCAAGGATCTTGTGTGAGACAAAGTTACAGAAATGTACTCTCCCAAAATACCTAACATTAAAATTTGTACAGCTGAAATAAAGAAAAAACCTATTATAATCGGAGCAATACCTAAATTAAAACTATCCCAAAAAAATAATTTATAAAATAAAAATATTACTGAAATAAATATTGATATTACACTAATTATTGCCCCAAAAATAACCATAAGCCTTAGCGGTAATTTAGAGTGTTTTACAAAACCAATCATTGCCATATCTATTAAAGTAAAAAAATTATTTTTAGTAAGTCCAAATTTTCTTCTTGGTTGATTGAAACCTAATAACTCGATATCACCCTCTATTTCAGAGACCAATCCTCTTAAATAAGGCAATGGATCTTTTATTGATCTAAATGTTTCAATAACAGACTTATCATACAATCCAGATCCAGTTGTATCTACTGTAATATCATTTTCTGATATACTGGATAAAAGTCTATAATAAACTTTTCTTATATTTCTAATAATAATATTTTCATCTGAAGTTTTTTTTTGTAATAAGATTACTTTTTTATTTTCCTCCCATTTTTCTATCAATGCTGGAATTAACTCAACAGGGTCCTGGAAATCTGCGTTAATTAATATGGTAGCATCACCACTTGATTGAAGCATCCCATAGAATGGTGAGGTGATATGACCATAATTTTTATTATTTACAATTACTTTTACATTTTTATCTTTTTTACAAATATTTCTTAAAATCGAAACCGTATTATCTGTTGAGCTGTTATCAATTACTATATGTTCATAAGTATAATTTAATTTAGATAATTCGTTATTAATTTTTTCACAAAGTAAAGCGATGTTTTCTTCTTCATTATAAGTAGGTGTAATTATTGATATTTTCTTCATTGCACTTTAACTGTAATTTTTTTTAAAAATTTTCAATTGTATATTTAAAACCCTTTGATAAATCTATTTTTGGTTTCCATCCATATTTCATAGCAATAGTTAAATCTACAACTTAATAGAAATTTTGCAAGATATGACCCATCTTGACCAGTGACCCCATAAATTTAAGCATTTTTTTTTCATATTTAAATTAATTATATCAAAAAATAGTTATTTTTAAAAAAGTATACAAATAAAAAAAATTTATTTTATTTTTTTTAAATTATTTTTTAGTTGATTAATAAATTTTAAATAAATGATCATTTCTTTCAGACATTTTTTTAACATATTTATAACCATGTTTATCAAAAAAAATCTTTATTTTATTTAAATGGTAAGTTTCAATCAAAATATAATTAAATGTATATTCTTTAAAATTTATACCTTGCAAAACTTCAAATTCATCACCCTCAACATCTAAAGAAAAAAAATCAATTACTTTAGGTGCATTTATGTTATTCAAAATTGAATTTAAATTTTGTACTTTGACTTTTATTTTAATTCTAGTTTTTATATTATCCTCTGTTGATCTTGTGCTTAGTGAATCTTTTTCATCTAGTTTTAGATAAGTATATTTTTTTTTAAAATTAAAAGATTTTAGAGCCTTATTTATAAAGAAATTTTTACTACTTCTATTTTTTTTTAATTCCTCGAAAACTGTATCAACAGGTTCAATTAAAATACCTTTCCATCCAAGTTTTTTTTCAAAATACCATGTATTGGACTGATTAACACCATCGTTAGCACCGCACTCAATATAAAAACCATTTTGATAATTAATGTATTTTAACATTCTTTTATCTAGACCATCATATCCATTAAATTTTTTATATTTTTTAATAAAAGTTTTAAATTTAGTTGGAAATAATCCTTTGAATATAATTAAAATTTTTTTAAACATAATCAATTCACGAATAAATTTTTTATTTTTTATTTGCATTTTAAAATCTATCTCGCAAAGTATAGATTATAATTTTAAAATAAATAATCTTCTAAAAATCCTCAAATAATTTAATATAAAAAAAGGGCTTAAGTATATAAAGCATAAAAATAATTTAATTAAAAAAGGTTCCTTTAAAATTTGCCTCTCTTTTTTAATACTTTGAAATGTTGCTTCTTTTCCAAAATATTTAATAGATAAAAAAATCCAGGAAATCATATTTTTAAAAAATAAGTTAAAATATATCCTTTTTATTGTTTTTGTTTCAAGATTTGAAAAATATTTTTTAATTGGAATAAGATATCCAAGATACTCGGATTTTAGTCTAATTAATAAATTTTGTTTTATCCATGAATCGTCAAAACTTGCTAGATGGTTAAAAATGCAATTAAGTTCTAAAACTTTCCAATTATTATATTCTTTTATTAACTTCATTATTAAAAAATTTTGAGGAAACTTAGTTTTTAATAAATATTCATTTTTTTTTTTTAAGATTGTAGCTAAAAGTTTAACATTTATTATTTGACAACTTGTATAACCAATTTTATTTAAATCATAAATCAAATTGAATGACCTAATTCTATCTCTTGAGTGATAATTATTTTTCTTTAAATCTTTTTTTGTTTTAAAATTGCTAAATGAAAGTGTAATCCCAGAATAATTCTGATTTAGATATTTGTATATTTTTTTAAAATTGCTGACATTTATTCGGTCATCATCACCT
>CABYSP010000004.1 GCA_902521675.1 uncultured Pelagibacteraceae bacterium | reverse complement strand
AGAGGTGTAAATATCTTGGCTGATACTGTTAAAGTAACTTTAGGACCTAAAGGAAGAAATGTTGTAATGGACAAGTCTTATGGTGCTCCTAGAATTACAAAGGATGGTGTATCTGTTGCTAAAGAAATTGACCTTGAAGATAAATTTGAAAATATGGGCGCACAAATGGTTAAAGAAGTTGCTAGTAAAACTAATGATGAAGCTGGTGATGGAACTACTACCGCAACTATACTTGCACAAGCTATTGTTAAAGAAGGTGTGAAGTATGTTACAGCTGGCATGAATCCAATGGACGTGAAAAGAGGAATTGATGCTGCTGTAGAAACAGTAAAAGAAAGTCTTGTTGCGTCTGCAAAAAAAGTAAAAGATAGCGATGAAATAGCTCAAGTTGGTACAATTTCTGCAAATGGTGATAAAGAAATCGGAACGATGATTGCAAAAGCAATGCAAAAAGTTGGAAACGAGGGAGTTATTACTGTTGAAGAAAATAAAGGTATTGAAACAGAATTAGATGTAGTTGAGGGTATGCAATTTGATAGAGGATATCTATCACCATATTTTATAACTAATAGTGATAAGATGACTACAGAATTAGATAATCCTTTTATTTTATTACATGAAAAGAAATTAACTAATTTACAGCCAATGGTTCCACTTCTAGAGGCTGTTGTACAAGCAGGAAGACCGCTAATGATTATTTCTGAAGATGTAGAAGGTGAAGCCTTAGCAACTTTAGTTGTAAATAAACTAAGAGGTGGTTTAAAAGTTGTAGCTGTTAAAGCTCCAGGATTTGGTGATAGAAGAAAGGCTATGCTAGAGGACATTGCTATTTTAACAGGAGGTCAGGTTATATCTGAAGACTTGGGTATCAAACTCGAAAATGTTAAACTCGACGATCTTGGATCTTGCAAAAAAATTAAAGTAGATAAAGATAATAGCACTATTGTTAATGGTGGTGGTAAAAAATCTGATATTGAAGCTAGATGTGCTTCTATCAAACAACAAGTTGAAGAAACTACTTCTGATTACGATAGAGAAAAACTCCAAGAGAGACTTGCAAAATTAGCTGGTGGGGTTGCAGTTATCAAAGTTGGTGGTGCAACTGAAGTTGAGGTTAAAGAGAGAAAAGATAGAGTTGAGGATGCATTGAACGCAACTAGAGCTGCAGTAGAGGAAGGTATAGTAACTGGTGGTGGATGCGCTCTTCTTTATGCTGCTCAAGAGCTTGATAAAGTAAAGTCTAAAAGTGATGATCATAAAGCAGGTGTAGATTTGGTCAGAAAAGCTTTAGAATCTCCAATTAGACAAATTACAATGAATGCTGGTGTAGATGGTTCAGTGGTTGTTGGTAAACTATTAGAGCAGAAGAAAAAAACTCATGGTTACGATGCTCAAAGCGAAGAATATTGTGATATGTTTGCAAAAGGTATCATTGACCCAGTTAAAGTTGTGAGAACTGCTCTACAAGATGCTGCTTCAATAGCTGGCTTATTAGTAACTACAGAAGCAATGATCGCTGACAAACCAGAGGAAAAAGATGCTGCTGGCGGAATGCCTAGTGGAATGCCTGGTGGTATGGGCGGTATGGGAGGAATGGGTGGTATGGGAATGTAACCCCTCATTTTCTAAACAAATTCTAAAAGGCCATCTCAAGATGGCCTTTTTTTTATGCGAATTTTATAGATGTCAAAAAGATATAGTGGAAAATCATTTAAAGACTCTAGTGTTAAAAAAAAACCTAAATTGAGCTTTAAAGAGAGAAGAAAACTTAAAAAAAATAAGCAAAAAAAGACAAATTAATTCTGAATTTTAAAAATTATTCAAGCCAGTTATGAGTTTTTTTGAGTTTTAATATCCTTTTAAATATGTATAAGAGCCAGAATTTATGAGTAACAATATCAGAAACATCACAATCATAGCCCATGTTGATCATGGCAAAACTACTCTAATTGATAATTTAATGAAACAAAGTGGTTCATTTAGAGATAATGAAGTTGTTGATGAAAGATTAATGGACTCAGGCGAGCTTGAAAAAGAAAGAGGAATTACAATTTTAGCTAAACCTGCTTCAATTAATTGGAATAACACAAGAATAAATATAATCGATACCCCTGGGCACAGAGATTTTGCTGCTGAAGTTGAAAGAGTTTTAAGTATGGCAGATGGAGCATTGTTGTTAATTGATTCTGCAGAAGGTGTTATGCCTCAAACAAAATTTGTACTATCAAAAGCACTTAAACAAGGATTAAAACCTATTGTTGTTATTAATAAGTTAGATAAAGCTGATCAAAGAGCTAATGAAGTTTTAGATGAAACATTTGATTTATTTGTAAGCTTAGATGCAAATGAAGAACAATTAGATTTTCCAGTTCTTTATGCAAGTGGAAGATCAGGTTGGGCAGATCATGAAATTGATGGTCCAAGAGAAAATTTAAATCCTTTGTTGGATTTAATTATTGATCATGTAAAACCTGCTGAGCTTGATAAAAATAAACCTTTTGCAATGTTGTCAACGCTACTTTATGCAGACAGTTTTTTAGGAAGAAGTTTGGTTGGAAGAATTACACAAGGGACTGCAAAAGCTAATCAATCTATTAAAGCAATTAATTTAAATGCTGAAAAGGTTGATGAAGGAAAATTAACAAAAATTTTTAGATATGAAGGAACAAAAAAAGTACCAATAGATATTGGTGAGGCTGGTGATATTGTAGTTGTTGCTGGATTAGAAAATGCAAACGTTGCTGATACAATATGTGATTTAGAAGTAAATGAGCCGATTTCTGCTACTCCAATAGATCCTCCTACAATGTCAATTACAATTACTGTAAATACTTCACCTTTAGCTGGAACCGAGGGTAAAAAACTAACCAGCACACAAATAAGAGATAGATTAGTTCAAGAAGCCCAAAATAACGTTGGAATTACATTTTCAGAAAACGATGGAAAAGACTCTTTTGTGCTGAGTGGTAGAGGTGAGTTAATGTTGGAAATTCTTTTAACTCAAATGAGAAGAGAAGGTTTTGAAATGACAGTTAGTCCTCCAAAAGTATTATATAAAACTGATGAAAATGGAAATAAACTTGAGCCAATTGAAGAAATTACTATGGACCTTGACGAAGAACATTCATCAAAAGTAATTGATTCAATGAACAAAAGAAAAGGTAAACTAATAGAGCTAAAAGATACTGGAACAAATAAAAAAAGATTAATTTTTCATGCACCTACAAGAGGTTTAATGGGCTACACAAGTAGATTTCTTACGCTTACGAAAGGCAATGGAGTTATAAATAGAATATTCCATAGCTATGGTCCTTTTGAAGGAGAAATGGAAGGTAGAAGAAATGGAGCGTTGATCTCAATGGAACAAGGAAAAGCAGTTGCATTTGCAATATATAACCTACAAGCAAGAGGAGAAATGTTTGTAACTCATAATGATGCTGTTTATCCTGGAATGATAGTTGGTCTTTCACCTAAACCAGGTGATATGATAATCAATGTTATGAAAGGTAAAAAGTTAACGAATATGAGAACTCAAGGAACAGATGAAAACGTCGTGCTTACACCCGTCAGAACAATGTCTATTGCTGAACAATTAAGTATGCTTAATACTGATGAAGCTTTAGAGATAACTCCAGAGTCTTGTAGATTGAGAAAAGCAATTCTTGATCCACACGAGAGAAAGAAAAGCGAAAAAGCTACAGCTGCAGCCTAATCAAAAGTTTTATCAACTAAATAAAGTCCTAACGCAACACATGGGCCTATACCAAATGCAAATAATAATGTTCCAATCCCAACTGTTCCCCCTAAATACCATCCAATACTAACAACTGAAATTTCTAATGTTGCTCTCACAATAGCTATAGGAAAATTGGTTAATTTTTGTAATCCTATCATTAGTCCATCTCTAGGACCGGCTCCTAAATTTGATACTAGGTAAATACCCCCACCTATTCCAACCATGACCACAGAAATTACAGCTAATAATAATTGATGAATATAATTTGATGGTGTTGGAACATATTTGATGCACAGATCAATCATAATTGCAATTATCAAAGCATTAAATATTGTGCCCATTCCTGGTTTTTGCCCAAGAGGAATCCATAAAATTAAAACAGCAATGCTTATTAATAATGTGATAGTGCCAATACTTAAATTAACATTTAAGGAAATACCTTGGGCTAAAACACTCCAAGGAGAAGCACCTGTAAATGAAACAATTAACAATCCTTCACCTAATCCAAATATTGATAATCCAAAACACAAGAAAAAAAATGTAGAAAACTTTGGTTTAAAATTGAAAGGTTTTTCTGAGCTCCATTTTACTTTTGGTATTTTTTTTATTTTTAAAAACATAATTGTAATAAGCTATATCTATTAATGAAAAATTCTAATATTGTAACTAGCAAATGAAAAAGTTTGCAGTTATTTTACTTGTTGTATTTTTCTCATCAATTTCTTTAGCTCATATAGGTCATTATAACAAATTTGATAAAATAGAAATGGAGATCTTGAGAAATGATGAAGTAATTGGATATAACAATTATTATTTTAAAAGAGATGGTGAAAAAACGATAGTAAAAAATCAATATAAACTTGAGGTAAAATTACTATCTGCAACAATATTTAAAGTAGAGGGATATGGAGAAGAAATTTATTTAAAAGATAATTTAATATCTTTTCAATCAAAGACAATTCAAAATAAAAAAGAAAAATTTGTAAACTTAAAACTAGATAAAAATAAAACAAAGTTCGATATCAAGGGATCATCATACTCAGGTGAAGCTTCTGTTAAAAATATTATTGGAAATTGGTGGAGTCATAAAATTTTACAAGCAGAAAGCCAAATAAGTCCTGTTTCTGGAAGTATAAAAGAACAAATAGTTACTTTTATTGGTAAGGAAAATATTTCAATTGATGGCAAACAATACGAGACAGATCATTTTAAACTTACATCTAAAGATATGTCGCTTCCAGATGATAAAAAATTAAATTTTCACATTTGGCTTGATAAAAAAACTTCAGTGATTGTTAAAATTACATATGAGAGAATGGGAAATTGGGAATATCGCCTAAAAATTCTTGAATAAAATTACCTATTTATTTTTTTAAAAAGATCGTTTGCACTTATCCATCCAGCCTCTACTCTAGGACCTACAAACCAATCTGCACATACTCCTAAATTTAATTTATTGTTCCAATAACTTTTAACTTTTAAAGATCTAGAATTTGAAGAATATTTCCAACCATGATTTAATGAGGTTATAATTTTTGTTTTTTTAATTCCAGTAAGTTTAAAAAATTGATCAATTAAAATCTTTGAGTTTTTTTCTTTATTTTCTCTGTTTTTATTTATTTTTTTATTTGCCCATAGGTTTGTACTTTGTAAAGTCCATAAATCACTATTACTTTTAAATCTTTTTTTACTATTTTCTTTAGCAGCCCACCCTAAAATTTTGTCATCAAATAAATAACTCGATATGTTTTTATTTGTTTTTTTAATTTCGATCATGACTGTAATATTTGCATCCATTTTGATTTTTTGCTTGATGAATGGATCTTTAATAAATTTTTTTGATAATTTTTTTATTTGTGGGAATGGGCAAGTTAATACTAATTTATCATAATATTTTGTTTTATTATTCTTAAATACTAACTTCCATTTTTTGTTTACAAATTTAATCTTCTCTAACTCACTTTGAAAATTACAATTTATATTCTTAATTAAATGTTTACTAATATCATTGTTGCCTTTACAGCCAATTATTTTAACATGATTTTTATTTTCTTTTTTTAACTTATGTAAAAAAACATGTTTACCGCCCCATTTTTTTAGAATTTTTTTTTTACGTAAATTTATAATAAATTTTTTAAATTGAATTGTTTTTGGAGAAATATATTGTGCCCCGTGGTCAAATCCTTTTGACTTATTTAATCTTTTAAAAGAAGATCTACCACCTGGACCTCGAGCTTTGTCATAAATGTGTACAGAATTTTTTTTACTTAACAAATTAGCTATTGTTGCTCCAGAAATTCCAGAGCCAATTACACAATAACTACTCATTTTCCAGCAACTGTAATACCTTCTATCATCATAGTTGGTGAATTGACTGAATATTCGAATTCTAAATCATTAGCTAAAATAATATTTTTGAACATATCCTTAAAATTACCAGCAATTGTTATTTCATTAACAGGATATTTAAATTCTCCATCTTCAACTAAAAAACCAGTTGCACCTACTGAATAATCTCCGGTTACAATATTAGACCCATGACCAATAGTTTCGGTAATATAAAGACTTCTTGAATTTTTTTTCATAAGATCCTCATAGCTCATACTTCCTTTTTCAAAATATAAATTGGTAGTTCCACCACTTCTTCCATTTGATTTTAAATTTAATTTTTTTCCATTGTATGTATCGACTAGATAATTTTTAAGTATTCCATCCTCTATAAGTTGTAATGTATTTGAGTTTACCCCCTCTGAATCAAAGTTTTGAGAACCCATTCCTTTAATTATATCGGGTTTATCAATTACATTTATCGAATTAGCAAAAACTTGTTCATCAATTTTATCCTTTAAAAATGAAGTACCTCTTGCAATCGCAGAGGCAGATATTGCACTTGCAAAAGCATTTAACATTCCCTTTGAAATTCTTTTATCAAAAATTATGCTGATCTTCTCACTTCCAATTTTTTTAGGGCTCAATTTTCTAATAGTTTGCTTGGCAGCTTTATTTCCAAGATCTGTTGCTTGCTTAATATCAGACAAATGACGTTTGCTAGAAAACTCGTAGTCTCTTTCCATGCTATTTTCATCTTTTGCAACTGTTACACAAGAGGCTGAAAAAGAAGAAGTTTTATAACCATCACAAAAACCGTCACTATTTGCTAATATAAAATTTGATTTATTTTCAGTGAAACTAGATTCTGTATTTATGATTTGATTATTTGATGAAGCAGACTCCTCTAAATCTTTTAAATATTTTATTTTTTTATCGTTTTCGAATCTTGTTTCATCATACAAATTAAGACTACTAATTTGTTTGGATAATAAATTTTTATCAGGCAAAGAATTAAATTCATCCTCTGGTGTAATTTTTGTAGTTTCAAAGCACTTTTCAATTAAAGTTTTTATATTTTCATCTAGTAAATTTGATGATGAAATTGATGATCTTCTTTTACCTAAATAAGTTTCTATACTTAATGCCAATCCATCCGATCTATCTGAAGCTTCTAGAGATTTATTTCTAAAATTAACCGTTTCTGAAATTGAGTGACCAACTGTAACACTTGCATCAGTTGCTCCCATTTTTTTTGCCAAATCTAAACAATATGAAGCTTTAGATTTTAGAAATTCTTGATCCTTAACCATAATACTTTAAAGTTTTGTTCCGCCAACTGTCATTTTATCGATCAAAATTGAAGGTTGAGCAACTCCCACAGGAACTCCTTGTCCTGCTTTTCCACAAGTTCCTATGCCTGGGTCTAACATCATATCATTTCCTACCATCGATACTTCTTTGAGTATTGATGGTCCGTCGCCAATAAGTGTTGCGCCTTTAATTGGAGATCCAATTTTACCATTATTTATTTCGTAAGCTTCAGTACAATTAAATACAAATTTTCCAGAAGTAATATCTACCTGGCCACCTCCAAAACTTACTGCAAAAATTCCTTTATCAACAGATTTGATCATTTCATCTTGAGTTTGATTGCCACTTAACATCATTGTATTCCTCATTCTTGGCAAAACAATATGCCTATAATTTTCTCTTCTTCCAGATCCGGTAGATCTTGTATTCATTAATCTTGCATTGTGTCTGTCTTGCATAAAATTTTTGAGAATACCATTTTCAATTAAAACTGTTCGCTCAGTTGGCGTTCCCTCATCATCAATAGTTAAACTTCCTCTTCTATTATCTATCGTACCATCATCAACAATTGTTACTCCCTCACTTGCAACTTTTTCTCCCATAAGATCATGAAATGCTGATGTTTTTTTTCTATTAAAATCTCCTTCTAGACCATGACCAATTGCTTCATGAATTAATATAGCAGGCCAACCAGGTCCTAAGACTACTTTCATCTCACCAGCAGGTGCTGGTTTGCTTTCTAAATTTACTGATGCAATTCTAAAAGCCTCCTCACAAACATTTTTCCAATTATCATTTTTTAAATAATCGTCATAAGATTGTCTGCCACCAATTCCATATACTCCCGTTTCTTTTCTTCCATTTTTTTCCA
This sequence comes from uncultured Pelagibacteraceae bacterium, assembly GCA_902521675.1. Taxonomy (GTDB): domain Bacteria; phylum Pseudomonadota; class Alphaproteobacteria; order Pelagibacterales; family Pelagibacteraceae; genus Pelagibacter. The sequence goes on along the minus strand of CABYSP010000004.1, from coordinate 61,835 downwards.
GCATTACAGAGACATTAAATCTAATTAATGGACGTACATCGGTGAGTGCTTCTCCACCTGATCGAATAATTTCAATTGATTTTTGCTCACCAGCAAAACTAGCAGTCACTTGTTTTACTGATCCATCTTTTTTTCTTAAAAAATCATTTACTTTATTTAAAACTTCTAATTTCGAGTCTAAAGATTTTTGTTCAATTGGATTAATATCTTCATAAAATTTTTTATTAGATTTTGGAATTTCATGATTATATATGCCTTTAATTGATTTAAGAGTTGATTTTAGATTTTCTGAGGAATTTTTTAGTGAATCTTTCGATATTTCATTTGAATATGAATAGGCAACAACCTCGTTTGAGATAGCTCTGAAACCAAATCCTAGATCAGAACTATAATTTGAGCTTTTTATTTTGTTGTCATCTAACAAAATTGACTCTGATTTAGACTCCTCTAAATAAAGCTCACCATCATCACAATTATTTAGTGTTTCAGATACTATTTTATCTGTATCTTGTCTTGTTAAATCAGATTTATTAAAGAAATTACTCATTCATCTTAAATAGTGGTTTGTTGATAATTTTCAACTGATCATTTTACGCATGTACAATTTATTACTAAAAGTTAATTATTGTTAAATGAAAGTATTTTTTAATAATTCTTGTAAAATCTGTAGATCAGAAATTAACTTATATAAAAAAGAAAATATTGAAGATATTGACTGGATAGATATTACAAATAATTCAGATGCTGAAAAAGAAACATCTAGAAATGATAAAGAATTATTAAGAAGATTACATGTTAAGGAGAATGGTAAAATTATTGAAGGTGCGGAGGCATTTCTTTATGTTTGGAAAAAAATTCCAAAATATAAATTTTTATATAAATTTTTTAAACTACCAATAATTTTCTCAATCTTTAAATATGGATACGAAATTGTTGCTTTTTTTTTATATTTAAAAAATAAAAAACAACTCAAAAAACTAGGTTAAAAAAAATATTAAAAATTCACTTAATAAAGACATAGATAATAAAAACATAATTAATAAAATTGAATACATTAGAGTTATAACTCTATTTCTTTTTCTCCTCAGTCTAACAAAAGTTTTATCATCTAGATCTGAAATATCCCTTTCACCAACTACGGGATAGTCGTAACTCCATCGCCATGTGGATTGCCCTAATCTAGAGTCGAGACTGTTAAAATACCTTATCCAAGCAAGAACATATTTTAATACTAGATACAAAATAATCATTAGTATCGAAGAAAGTAACATTCTCAATGATACTTAATTATGAATGATAATTTAATTGATATTTTTAGCTCTTTTTCTTGCAATTAACTGCGTAAGAGCATCAACCATAGTATCTGAGGCCTTAAATATTTCATTATTTTTAAACTCATGAGAGATATTTTTTTCCGGATTGGTTTTGTCTTCAATAACTATTCCTTCATCTGGTGAATTATTTTTTATATAAATTAATAAAAGCCATTCATCATCTGAAGCTTCATCCCATTTAACAAATATTTCTCCTGTTTCAAATCTTCTGTCTATACATCTAAAGATAGACATATGTCTTGTTATATGTCTTTTATTTAACTGAAAGACTAAACTGCTAGCACTTCTGTAAAAACTTTCGAGAGCAAACTCAATTTTTTGTCTAGCTAAAGTATATTCTTTTTCTTTTTGTAAAAGTGTTTCTCTATCTTCATCTCCTTGAATTTTTACTCCTAAGGCCTCTACTCTTTCCCTGATCTTTTGATCTCTAATAATTCGGTATTTTTCTTTTAGTTTTTCTATTCTTTGTTGTAAGCCAGCATAATCCTCTCTCTTTTCTCTTAAAGAAATTTTTTCTAATTTCTCTAATTCTTTAACCTCTCTAACTCTAAATTTTTCAATTTGCTTATCTAATTTTAATTGTTGTAAAAATTTCTTTTGTTTTTCTGCTTGTTCAATTCTTAACAGAGCCTGTTCTTTTCTTAAGAATAATTTTATTTCTTTTGTTCTTTGTTTTTCTAATCTAATTTCATCCTTTAAAGCTTGTTCTTTTAATTTAACTTTTAAGTCAGCCTCTTTTTGTTTTTCTTTTGCAATTTCAATCTTTTCTAACCTTTCTTGTTCTTGTTTTTCTAATTTTAATCTTCTTGCTTCATCTTTTTTTAGAGTTTTATATTGTGAAATAGTATCTGCTATCTTATCAAAAAATGCTTGAATATATTTTTCAAAACCAAAATTTAATCTAAACTCAAATTCAGGCTTTAAAGAATTTTGAAAGTTAACTAACTTTAAAAGAAAATCTGGTTTCTTTGGTGGTGTAGATTTATATTTTTTTATTACTTTTTTAGATTTTTTAACTTTTTTGTTTTTAAGATTTTTTTTTTGTCTTACCTTAACTTTTTTAATGTTGCTTTTCTTGATCTTTTTTAGAGCTTTTTTAATTTTTTTTTTACTTTTGGAAAAATTTTTTTTTATTTTTTTTTTCTTTTTTTTCATTTGAGGAAATTTATATTTATCAATAATTTATTGATAAATATAGTCTCTTGTAACTGGTGTTGAAGAATAATTTTTTGTTAATTGAAATTGATATACAACTTGATCACCCCATTTAAATGCCATCTCACAACCTGCAAGATAAAATTCCCACATTCTAAAAAATTTTTCATCAAACATTTCAATTATTTTTTCTTTATTTTTGAGACAATTTTCTTTCCAATGTCTTAAAGTGTGCATGTAATGTAGCCTTAAAACTTCAATATCTGCAACGATTAATCCTGACTTTTCTATATGTGGACTTACCTCACTCAAGCTTGGTGTATATCCACCAGGAAAAATATATTTCGTAATCCACGGATGTGGATCTCGAGGTGGATTAACTGACCCTATAGTATGAATCAATGAAACTCCATCATCTTTCAAAAGTTTTTCGACTTGTGAAAAAAATTTTCTATAAAATTTTCTTCCTACATGCTCAAACATTCCAACACTTACTATTCTATCGAATTTTTCGTCTAGCTCCCTATAGTCCATAAGTTTAAAGTGTAACTGATTTTCTAAATTAAGTTCTTTTGCTCTTTTTTTACAATAATTAAATTGATTTTCAGAAAGGGTGATACCTGTGACTTCACAATTTGCACTCTTTGCTATATCAGATGCAAGCGATCCCCATCCGCATCCGATATCTAAGACTTTTTGATTAGGCTTTATATTGAGTTTTTTTATAATATGTTGAATTTTATTATTTTGTGCTGTTTCAAGCGTGTCTGCTTCGTTTTTAAAGTACGCACATGAATATTGTCTTTTAGGATCCAAAAATAAATCATAAAGATCATCTGAAATATCATAATGATGCGAAACGTTCATTTTTGATTTTTTTATAAAATTAAAATTAGTAAAATATCTGTAAGAACCTCTTAATTTATTAATTAAAGAACTGAAAAAATTTAACTCTCCTCTTCCAAAATTCATTAAGGAAAGATCTAAAAAATCTGTTAGCGTTCCATTTTCTATAATTATTTCACCATCTGTATAAGCTTCACCAAAATATAAATCGGGATGAAATAATAATTTATAATGGAGGTTTTTATTTAATATTTTAAGCTTAATAGGGTTTTCACTTTTTGGATTACCAATAATATAGCTTTTAGAATTAGCATCAATTAAGATAAATCCATCTTTTTTAAAAACATTATTTAAAAATCTAGCCAGTTGCATCTAAGCTGCCTTATTATTTTTTAATGAGAAATTTAATTTCTCTAAATTATTGATTAAATCTGACTCATCTTTAGTATTTAAAATACTAAGTGGTGGTAAAAGATTTTTATAATATGCTTCTTTTTTACTAAAGTACGTATGTAAACCTGAAATTAAATTATATTTTTCGAATTCAGCTCTTACTTCACAAAGATTTTGGTTTACTGTCTGTTCATTTCCATCATTAAAATCATCGTATACCTTTCTTGCCAGTGAAGAAGTAGCATTACATGTAGCTGTGATAATTCCTGAACAGCCTAATTGAAGTCCTTTAAATAATTTTGATTCTGATCCAGGTAAAACTGAAAAATTATCAATTTTTATGTTTTCAAAAAGATTATAAGAACTATCTTTTACTCCAATAATATTTTTTGGATATTTTTTTACTAACTCTTCAATACATTCAATACTAAACTTATAACCACAGAGTTTTTCAAAATTATATAGTACTATTTCACAATCAGAAATTACTTCTACTATTTTGCTATAAAATTCTATTGCTTCTTTATCTCCATATTTATAGTAAGCAGGCGGCATAATTAAGAATCTATTAAAACCTAAAGATTTAGAAACTCTCATTAAATTAATTGTTTCACCTAAAGAATTTAAACCAGTGCCTATAATATATTTTTCTTTGTATTTGCTTGAAGTCAGATGATTTAATAAATTAATTTTTTCTGAGACAGGTATAAGTTGAGCTTGCCCCGTACTTCCAAATATAGCAGCTCCGTGACAACCATTATCTATTACCATTTCTGCGTGCTGAATGGTTTTTTTAATATCAAGCGTCAAATCATCATTTAAGATCGACATTGAAGCCGCATAAATGCCTTTAATTTTACTCATAGTAAAAATTTATATAAAAATATTAATTAGTAAAGTTTATAAATTAACTATGAAAATATTAGCTATTCAAAATAGGATGGGTATAGGTGATACAGTAATTTTCCTACCCTATATTAGAGCTATTTCAAATAAGTTTGGGGTGCCCGTTAGTTTGTTGGTTAAAGAAAATTCAAAAGCTAAAGAGTTTTTAAATCAAACAAATTATGTTGATGAAATAATTCACTTAGAGAGAGACAATAAAATAAATCAAAAACATGATGGTTTCAAAGGATTTTTCAAATTAGCAAGTGATCTTAAAAAAAATAATTTCGATAAAGTTTTTATTTTTAATTCATCTTTGAGGTATAACTTAATTTCTAGATATGCAGGTATTAAAGAAATATTTCAATACCCTTTATTTGAAAAACAAAATCAACACATCATAGAACCTGCTAAAGCTATGATAAAAAAATATTTAGATATTGAAACTAGTGATAATCCAGAAATTCAAATTGATAATGATCTGATTCAAAAATCAGCGGTAAAATTTAATATAAATGATAAACTTAATATTTTGTTGGGTATAGGTGGCTCAGGCCCAACAAAAAGAATACCATCAAAAACTTTTCTAAACGTAATGGAAAGACTAGAAAGTTTTAAAAAATGTAGGTTTTTTTTAGCTACAGGTAAAAATGAAGATGAGCAAAAAATCTTAATGGAAATATTAAATACGAAATTTAGAGAAAAGTGTCTTGCTTTAGATAACCTTCGTATAAAAGAAATATTACCTATTATAAAAAATTGTAATGTTGCAATTTGCAATGATACAAGTTTCTCGCATTTGTCATCAGCACTGGGAATTAAAACAATTACATTAATGGCAGATACTCCATTAATTTATGGTTCTTACAACACAAATATGCATCCAATAATTCCTGATGGAGAAACTACTGTTTCTCACAACACTCATGGTAAAGATAAAATAAATCCAGATAAGATTTATGAAAAACTATTATCAATAATTAATTAAGAAATATCTTTAAGAACTATTTCTTTAGCTTCATTGACTATAGCTGACAATCTTGAGGTCTCTGGAGAAATATCGGGGTGAATTTTTTTTTGAATTTTTTGGTAAGCTTTATTTAGTGCTTCTTTGGTTGGTTTTTTATTGATATCTAAATTTAAAATTTTATATGCCTCAGATATTGATAATGATGAAGAGTTCTTATTTTGATACTGATTAAAGGAAAATCTTCCAGAATTCCTCAAAGTTTGAATAAGTCTATAAAGAGAAAGCAATTGTATCAATGATAAACCTTTAAGTTTAACTAAAGCAAGACTTGCAAGAGTTAATGGTAATGTGAGTAGAAATTTTCCACCAATAGCAAATAAAACTGCTAATAAAGCCAACAATAAAATTGTTATCAGCCTCACTCCTTTTGACATTTTTTTTGCAGAAATATTTGACCACCATCTTAATAAAAAATATAAGATGACTAAAATTACAAGTAGATAAATAATAATATTCATATATTTCCTTATTAAATGAAAATACCACAACTTAAAAAAAAACTAGAGATAAAAACTTGTCACAATATTGATTGGGAAGACAATTATAGCTGGATTCATCAAAAAGATATTTTAGAAGTCCTAAAAGATAAAAGTAAGTTAGATCCTGAAGTGAAAAAATATTTAGAAGACGAAAATGCTTACACAGATCATCATTTAAAAGATACAAAAGATATTCAAAAAAAATTATTCGATGAAATTAAAGGAAGAATTAAATTAGAAGATGAATCTTTGCCCTATAAAGATCATACGTACAAATATTGGACAAAAACTACAAAAAAAGGAAATTATTCCATAAAACTTAGAAAAAAAATTGGTTCAGAAAATATTGAGGAGATATGGAATGGTGATAAAGAAAAAGAAAAACTCAAAACTGAATATTTTGGTGTAGGAGATTTAGAAGTAAGTAATAATGACAAGTATTTAGGATATTCTTTAGATCTTAAGGGTTCTGAATATTATACAATTTATTTAAGAGATATTAAAACAAACAAGATTATTTCAAAAGAAATTGCAGAAACATCAGGAGGAATAACATTTAGTTTGGATGATAAATATATTTTTTATTCTAAACTTGATGAAAATCATAGAGCAAGAACAATATACAGGCACAAAATAGGAGATTTTGATGGCAAAGATGAATTAATATTTGAGGAGAAAAGCGAGGCTTTTACAGTAGGAATTGGAAAAAGCTCAGATGAAAAATATTTTTTTATAAATACTTCTGACCATAATACTTCGGAGCAATATTACTTTAAATCAGATGAATTAAGTCCATCTCCAAAACTTATTATTAAAAGAGAAAGAGGTGTTCTGTATTCTGTTAATTCATGGGATAATAAATTTTATAATCATACAAATAAAAATGCTGAAGACTTTAAAATTGATATTTGTGACAATTTAGAAAATCAAAATTGGCAAACATATATTCCAGCAAAAGATGAAGTTTTAATTGGTGGATTAACATTCCTTAAAAATTGGATTATTCGTGGTGAAACATCAGATGCACTAGATAAATTATTTGTCAAAAATGTTTCTACAAATGTAGAAGAAGAATTAATTTTTTCTGATGAATCTGTTTATGTTCCAGGAGTAAGCTTAACTCAAAAAGATAGAAATACTGATGAAGTTCATTTAGGATATTCATCACCTAAAACTCCTTCTAGAGTATTTAAATATAATTTAGCAACAAAATCTAAAGAACTTGTTAAAGAACAAGAGATCCCATCTGGTCATAATAGAGATGACTATATTGTTGAGAGAGTTGAGTTTAAATCTCATGATGGGAGGATGGTTCCATTAACAATTACTAGACACAAAAAAACAAAAATTGATGGGTCTGCAAATGTTTTATTGTATGGATATGGGTCTTATGGAAATTCTATGTCCCCAAGTTTTTCTTCTACAAGATTAAGTCTTATCAATAGAGATATAATTTGGGCCACAGCCCATATCAGAGGTGGTATGGAAAAAGGTATGAAGTGGTGGAAAGAAGGAAAATTAACAAACAAAAAAAATACTTTTGAAGATTATATTTACGCAGCAAAATATTTGATTGAAAAGAATTATACGTCAAAAGGAAATATTATTGGAATGGGTGGATCAGCTGGAGGATTATTAATGGGAGCTGTAGTCAATCAATCTCCTGAATTATTTTTAGGAATTGTTATGGCTGTCCCTTTTGTGGATTCTTTAACAACAAATCTAGATCATTCTTTACCTTTAACTGTTGGAGAATTTGACGAATTTGGAAATGCAAAAGAGAATAAAGAACACTTTGATTATATTTTTTCATATGCACCCTACAACAATATAAAAAAAATGGAATATCCACATATTTTTATTACAACAAGTTTGAGTGATAATAGAGTTTTATTTGATGAACCTGCAAAGTTCACAGCAAAACTTAGAGACTATAAAACAGATAATAATTTGCTTCTCTTGAAAACCGAAATGAATGCTGGTCATGGTGGAAAATCAGGAAGAGATGGCGCAATAGAAGAAATTGCTATTGACTATGCATTTGCATTAAAAATTTCAAAAAAAATTAGTACATTTTAAATCTTGAAAAAAACAAATTAATTCCCATATAAACCTAGTTAGTCGCCTAATGGGGCTTACAAAAATAAACTTGCTTAACAAAGGAGGATATTATGACAAGTAAGGATCTATCTATATTTAACTCACTTAGACCTTTTTCAATTGGTTTTGACGACATGTTCGACCAATTTGAAAATATGTTGGGAAATGGAAATTTGACGATGCAGTCAAATTATCCACCATACAACATCCGAAAGACAAGTAAAGACAACTATGCAATTGAAGTGGCATTGGCTGGCTTTAGCAAAAAGGACGTTGAGGTTGAGTTCGAGGACAATTTATTAACAGTCAGAACAAAACAAGTTAATAAGTCTGAGAACAGTGATGTTAATGGAGAAATTATTCATAAAGGTATTTCTCAAAGACAATTTGCAAGATCATTCACTATTGCTGATGATGTAAAAGTTAATGGTGCTGAACTTAAAGATGGTCTTTTAACAATATCTTGTGAAAGAATAATTCCAGAACATAAAAAAAAGAAGCTTATTGAAATTAAATAAGTCTTAAACCTTGCTTGTGGGGAGAAGTCCCCACAGGTATGAGTAAATCTTAAAAACTGATTAATTTATACAAGTTCCTTTTGTATAATTAAAAAACATATAATGAGCAGATTTTTTTCTAGCATCGAATTTAAAAACATCCGTTTGATACAAAACCAACGACTATGTTTTCTGAATTAATCTCAAACCTTCGTTCACAAGGAACTAGGTATTTTTTGCTATTATAAACTAGTTCAAAATTACCTTTAGCATTTTTAAAATCTTCGTCTGGTTTTCCAAGTTCCATTTGAAGTTCACTGGCAGATTTTCCTAAGAATTTACTTAATTTTTCATTTTCTTTTTCAACAATTGCATCTGTTTTTTCCTTTACAGTTTGACACCCTGAAAAAAAAATTATGATAATTAACAGGCTTATTGCTGATTTTAATTTTAACATAAGTTCAAATTAACATTTTTTGCTTCAATAAATTATTAACTTTTAAGTTGTATAAATAATTTATTTCTTATTACTTTTAAGTTTAATTATAGTAACAATTGTGTTCTTTATTTGATGGTTCAAGCATATGAATGAAAAAGCCTTAGAAAAGATACTAAATATATTTTTAAAGAAAGTCTTACCTCTTACTGAAAAGGGTGTTGCTAGAGGTAGTAAAATATTTGGGGCCGCTATAATTAAAAAGGATGATTTATCGGTTGTAATTGCTGAAACAAATAACGAAATAGAAAATCCGTTGTGGCATGGAGAGATGCATACACTAAAGAAATTTTATGAATTAGATGCAAACACAAGGCCCAATGAGAAAGACTGCATGTTTTTAAGTTCACATGAACCCTGTAGTATGTGCTTAAGTGCAATCACTTTTTCTGGATTTGATAATTTTTATTATTTGTTTCCATACGAAGCAACAAATGATGATTTTAATATCCCTCATGACCTGAATATACTAAAAGAAGTTTTTAATATTAGTGACGGAAAATATAATAAAGAAAATTTTTATTGGAAAAGTCAAAACATAAATTTACTTATTAACAATTTACCTACTTCAGAAAAAGAAACAGTTTTAAACATATTAGACGAAATTAAAAAAAGATATTTAATTTTATCGAGACAATATCAGAAAAATAAGGATGGAAATTCTATACCATTAAATTAATTAATGAATACAAACCTTAAAATTTCAAATGTAACTAAAATATATCCTGGGTGTGTTGCAAACGACGATGTTTCACTCGAGTTTAATAGTGGTAAAATTTATGCTCTTCTTGGAGAGAATGGTGCTGGAAAATCTACACTTGTTAAAATTCTCTCAGGTGTAGTCATTCCTGATGAAGGCAAAATTTATTTAAATAAAAATATCTTAAAACTTAATTCACCATCAGATGCAAAAAAAAATGATATTGGAATGGTATTTCAGCATTTTAATCTTTTTGAAACTTTGTCTGTATTTGAAAACCTAATAATAGACTCAGATGAGCAAAGAGAAAATTTAAAAGAAAAAATAGATACAATCATGAAAAAATACAATTTTTCAGTTGATCTTGATGTTCCTGTTCTCAATTTATCAGCAGGTCAAAAACAAAAAGTAGAAATAATAAGATGCCTAATAAGAAGCCCAAAAGTTTTAATTATGGATGAACCTACATCGGTATTAACAGAGCAAGAAACCAGTGAATTATTCTTATCATTAAAAAAATTTTCAGAGGAAGGAATTTTAATTATTTATATAACCCATAAACTAAAGGAAGTTATGCAACTTTGTGATGAAGTTGCTGTAATGAGAAGAGGAAAATTGGTCTCTGTGAGTCAAATCAATAATGAAAATATAGAATCTCTTGCTAACAAAATGGTAGGTCAGGATTTAAAAACAATTAAGAAAAAAAAGGAAAATACTTCTTCAGAACAATTAATAAAAATAACAAATCTTAATTTTACAAGTGAAGATCCTTTTGAAACAAACTTAGTTGATATTAATTTTTCTCTAAATCGAGGGGAATGTTTAGGAATCGCCGGTATTTCAGGAAATGGCCAAAGTGAATTATTTCAAGTGTTAAGCGGTGAAATTATATCAAATAAGAATTCCATAGAATTTAATAAAAATTTTATTGGGGATTTAAATCCTCAAGAAAGAAGAGAATATTTAATGGCTTTTTCTCCAGAAGATAGGCTTGAACAAGCTGCTATTCCACAAATGGCAATTTTTGAAAATGTAGCTCTAAACAATTTTAAATCCTCAAATTTTTTTAATAATGGATTAATAAATGAAAGCAAAATTAAAGAGCATTCGAAAAAAATTATTTCAGAATTTAATGTAAACACTGACAATATAGATTTAAAAAGCCAATTTTTATCTGGAGGAAATTTACAAAAATTAATTATTGGAAGAGAATTAATAACATCTCCAGATTTATTAATTTGTTTTAATCCTACATGGGGTTTAGACGTTGGAGCTATAAATTATATTCATGAAACATTAATTAAAATAAATGAACAAAATAAATCAATAATATTAATATCAACAGACACTGATGAGTTGTTAAAATTAAGTGACAAAATTTCAGTAATCCATAGAGGAAAATTATCAAAAATAATGAATTCTGAGGATGTTACATCTGAGAAGCTTGGGGTACTTATGGGAGGAGGAAATTGATTAAAATCGTAAAAAGAGATCAACCTTCAAAAGCTATATTTTTCTTTACACCTATCTTAGCTATTTTTCTCACATTGATAGCGGGAGGTATAATATTTTATATTTTAGGTTTTAAACCATTTGAAGCCCTAAAATTTTTTTTCATAGTTCCAATTGCAGATAAATATGGTTTTAGTGAATTACTATTAAAAGCCACACCACTTTGTTTAATAGCGATTGGTTTATCATTTTGTTTTAAAAGTAACAATTGGAATATTGGAGCAGAAGGTCAATTAACTTTTGGGGCTATAGTTTCAGGAGGAGTTGCATTATTATTTTATGATCAAGAAGGTTTCTATATTCTACCAATAGTAATATTAGCTGGCGCAATTGGTGGTATGATATATGCATCAATACCTGCAATATTAAAAACTTACTTCAATACTAACGAGATATTAGTAAGTCTTATGTTGGTATATGTTTCAAAATTAATTTTAGATTATCTTGTTGTCGGTCCTTGGAGTAATCCAGAAGGATTTAATTTTCCTGAAACTAGACAGTTCAGTGACTCTGCAAGACTTCCTTTATTATTTGAAGGACTAAGAATTCACGCAGGAATATTTTTAGCATTAGCTGCAGTGGTTATTAGTTGGTTTGTTTTTTATAAAACATATTTGGGTTTCCAAATGAAAGTTTCAGGTTTTAGTTTAAAGACAGCAAAATATGCTGGCTACAAAGGTAAAAAAATGATTATCCTAGTTTTTTTAATAAGTGGAGCTTGTGCTGGTCTAGCAGGCGTAGGAGAAATAACTGGACCCATTGGACAGCTTCATAGAGAAGTATCTCCAGATTATGGATTTACTGCGATTATTGTTGCATTTTTAGGTCGCTTACATCCTGTGGGAATAATTTTTGCATCTCTAGTTGTTGCAATAACTTATCTGGGTGCTGAAACGGCACAAATCTTTATGCAAATACCAAAATATACAGGTCAGGTTTTCCAAGGAATGATTTTATTTTTTCTTCTTGCTTCTGACTATTTACTCTTTTTCAAATTTAAATTTATAGGTACAAAAAAATGATAGTAGATATAAATTTTGTTGGACTAATAATTGCATCTATAATGGCTTCTGCAGTTCCTTTGATTTTGGCGTCTTGTGGTGAATTAATTACTGAAAGATCTGGGGTTCTAAACCTTGGTGTTGAAGGAATGATGATCATAGGAGCTATTTCGGGCTTCGCACTAATGACAGTTACTGGAAGTTTAATTATAGCAGTTTTTGGTGCAATGTTAGCTGGTGTTTTAATTTCAACAATTTTTGCATTTCTTACCCAAACATTAATTACAAATCATGTCGCTACTGGTTTAGCTCTGACTATTTTTGGAATAGGAATTTCTGCAATGATTGGAAAAAACTTTGTGGGTATTCCTGGAAAAGAGTTTCCTGTTTTGTTTGAAGGTTTAAAAGACACAATACCACTTTTAAGTCCAATATTATTTGGTCATTCAATAGTTTTTTATTTTGCTTTTGCCCTTCCTTTCATAACTAGCTATTTTTTAAAAAAAACAAAAATTGGATTAATTGTAAGAGCTGTAGGAGACTCACCTGAGTCTGCATCTAATCAAGGAGTAAATGTTAGGCTAGTTCGTTACGCTTGTATACTTTATGGAGGCGCAATGAGTGGACTTGCTGGTGCATATTTATCCATGATTTATACTCCTCAGTGGATTGAAAATATGACAGGTGGAAGAGGTTGGATCGCATTGGCTCTAGTGGTTTTCTCAACGTGGAACCCAATTAAAATTTTGATTGGTGCTATGATTTTTGGTGGGTTAACAATTATTCAGTTTCATATGCAAGCAATTGGAGTAAGAATACCTGTGCAATTTTTAACAGCTCTACCTTACATCGTTACAATAATAGTTTTAGTTGTAATTTCTCGTGATAGTAGAAAAATAAGACTAAGTACTCCTAGTTCATTGGGGAAATCTTTTTATAAAGACAACTAATTTAAAAATAATCATTTTTTTTTAGATAATTTAATTTAAATTTAAATAATTAAAAAATCAAAAGGGGAAATAAATTTATGCATAAATTTTTAATTCGTTCTTTCGTCTCTTCTTTAGTTTTATTATTTACATTAACTGTAGCTGCAGTTGCAAAAGATGTAAAAGCAGCATTTGTTTATATTGGTCCGACTGGTGACCATGGATGGACTTATCAGCATGATGTAGGTAGAAAAGCTGTTGAAGCTGCCGGATTTAAAACAACATACGTGGAAGGTGTTCCAGAAAGTGCTGATGCTGAAAGGGTTCTTAGACAATTGGCTAATTCTGGTCATGATATTATCTTTACAACTAGCTTTGGATATATGAATCCAACTAACAAAGTTGCAAAAGAGTTTCCAAATGTAAAATTTGAACATGCTACTGGATATAAAAGAGAGCATCCAAATGTTGCAACTTACGCAGCTAGATTCTATGAAGGTAGAACTATTTTGGGAACAATTGCTGGAACTATGACTAAATCTAATGTGATTGGATATGTTGCATCTTTTCCAATACCTGAAGTAATAAGAGGTATCAATTCATTTACTTTAGCAGCTCAAAAAGTAAACCCAAATATTAAAACTAAAATTGTTTGGGCTTTCACTTGGTACGATCCAGGTAAAGAAGCAGAGGCAGCAAAAGCTTTAATCGATCAAGGTGCTGATGTAATTGCTCAACATACAGATAGTACAGCTATTGTTCAAATGGCTGAAAAAGCAGGAGTATATGCTTTTGGACAAGCGAGTGATATGGATAAGTTTGCACCAAAGGCTGTATTAACTTCAGTTGAGAATAACTGGGGACCATATTATGTCGATAGAGTAAAAGCTGTTGCAAATGGTACATGGAATCAAAAAGATACATGGCATGGTATAGGAGACGGCATGGTAGTAATCTCTGGTTTAGATTCTCAAATGCCTAGTGACCTACAAGCAAAAGTTAAAAAACTTCAAGCAGATTTAGCATCTGGTAAAGTTCATTCTTTCACTGGACCAATTTATGACCAAAAAGGAAATTTAATGGTTGCAGAAGGGAAAACTGCAGATGATGGTATGCTAGCAGGTATGATGACTTATGTTAAAGGTGTTGAAGGAGATATACCTAAGTAATCACTTTCTAATTTAAAAAATTTAAAAGGCCGGTTTTTTAACTGGCCTTTTTTATATCTGATGTTTTTTTTTAATTTCTTCAATCCTTAATTCTTCATAAATTTCGAATGGTTGTACTATCCAAGGATTATCAGGAAGTTTATTTGCACAGAAGTCTGGCTCAAATGTTGATTTCTTTTTTTTAAATAATGTTGCGGTTTTAATGTCTTCTATTTTATCCTTAATGGGTTCATATTTTTTTAACCAATCTATACTTTTGTTAAAAGTGATTCCTGTGTCAGATAAATCATCACATAAAAGTATTTTTCCACCCATATTAGGTGCGATCGAACTCATTTCTCTTGAAAATACAATATCACCCTGCTCATCCTCTACTCCTTTACCACTGTAAGATTCAACTGCAAGATATGCGCATTTTAATTTAAATATTCTGCTTAATACATCTATCATTGGTGCTGCTCCACGCATGATGCCGATCAGTATTGTCGGTTTATATCCACTTTCATCAATTTGGATTGCTAACTTCTCAACAGTCTTGTTGTACTCATTCCAACTGACAATCATTTTTTCTGTCATAATTTTTTAATATATATTTATTTAAATAATAAAACTAAAACTGCAAGAACGATAAGTGCAATTATTGAAGATATTAAAATATACAACCTATGAATGTTTCTTCCTCTTAAATTAAAATAATGTCGTGCTACTCCAGTAATAACTGCTAATGCACATAATATTAACCAATTATATTGATGATAAACTAAGAAACTAGAGTGTCCAGAAAGCATTATAAACAATACTAAAAAAGTGGAATAATTATTATGAATTGATCTTTGTTTAGCTGCTAGAGATAAACTCATATCAAATTTTTCACCTCTTTCACTACTACTGATTATGTTCATTTGATTGGGTATAATTACCGTGAAAACATTACCAAACATATTGGTTCCTATAATTAGTCCTACACTTAAAATTGCAAATTTTGGTCCAAACAATTGTGTTAAAGCAAAGGAAACGGCTGCTAATAAAATGATTGCTGTAGATATAAATAGTACATTATTTTCAATCAATTTCGATTTACACAATAGATCATATATAAACCAAAAAATAATTAATGATAAAAGTGAGATAATAATAGCGTAACTAGGAGGCATTAACAGCACACGTTTATCAACCATTAATACACCAGCATTATAATAATAAATTACAACTAAGAGCAACATTCCTGTTACAAAAGTTAGGTAACTTTGCCATTTAAAAATTACCAATCTATTTAAATAATCCTGAGGTGGTGAAGTTTTTAACCTTGTAAGTTTATAAAAAAAACCAGAATGCATCAGATATCCTTCTCCATCGACATCATCGCTTGTTATGTTTTTATTTAAATTATTGTCTAAGTAATTAAATAAAAAACTGTTACCCACCCATAATATTGCAAATACTACATGGCCCCATCTTAGAATAACCTCTAACCATTTTATTGTATAAGGTAAGAATTCCATCAGTATTTTATTTTATCTACCTTATTATCCCAGATTTCAAATGCTTTTAAAGCTTCTTCTCTAAGCATTTGCTCCATTTTAATTTTTCTATCATCAATTTTTTTTGGAATTTCTGTATAAATAAAAGAGTCATCAAAATCTATCTTTTTTGCATCGTCTCTTGTATTTGCATAATATATTTTATCTAATCTTGACCAATAAATTGCTGAAAGACACATAGGGCAAGGTTCACAAGATGTATAAATCTCACATCCAGAAAGATCAAAAGTATTTAAATTTTTACAGGCTTCTCGAATTGCTACTATTTCTCCATGAGCAGTTGGATCATTTGTAGAAGTAACTTTGTTAGAGCCCTCTGCAATAATCTTTTGATCCTTAACTATAACACTTCCAAATGGACCACCTATAGTATTCGCACTTTTTATTGAAAGTTCAATGGCTTTTGCCATAAATTTTTTCTTATCTTCCATTTTTAACTTTTTATTTTATTTTTAATTTTGTTAATACTCATTAAAATTCTTTCAGGTGTTGCTGGGGCATTAAGTTCTGGTGCAAGATGATAATTTCCAACTGATGCAACTGCATCTTTAATTGCATAAAAAACGCTCATGGCTAACATTAGAGGAGGTTCACCTGTTGTCTTTGCTTTATTAACAACTTTTTCTTTATTTATTCCCTCTTTAAAAATTTCTACATTAAATTTTTTTGGAATATCACTTACGGCTGGTATTTTATATGTTGATGGAGAAAAAGTTGTAATCTGACCATTTGATTTCCAATTTAGTTCTTCAATTGTTAACCAACCTTGCCCTTGAACAAAACCCCCTTCGATCTGACCTAATTCAAGTGCTGGATTTATTGGTTTTCCTGCATCATGTAAAATATCAACTCTTTCTAAGACATTTTCACCAGTCAAAGTATCAATAGTTACTTCTGAAACAGCGGCACCATAACAAAAGTAATAAAATGGTCTTCCTCTAAATTTTTTTTTATCGAAGTTTATTTTTGGCGTCGAATAAAAACCTGAGGATGAAAGAGAAATTCTATTTAAATATGCTTCTTTAATAATACTTTTAAATTCAAATTGTCTGTTTCCAAATATTATATATTGATCCTTATAAGTTGCTTCTTGGTTGTAAATTTTATATTTTTTTTTAATAAATTTTTCTAAATTTAATTTAATTTTTGCTACTGCATTTAATGCTGCGGCACCATTAAGGTCTGTGGTTGAAGATGCAGCGCTAGCTGAAGTATTTGGAACCTTTGCTGTATTTGTTGATGAAATATGTACTAAATTATATGGTAATCCCAAGGAATTAGCCACTAGTTGTGCTATTTTTGTGTGAGTCCCTTGACCCATTTCTATACCACCATGGTTCAAGTACACACTTCCATCTGTATAAATATGCACTAAAGCACCAGCTTGATTTAAATGAATTGTTGTAAATGAAATCCCAAATTTTACTGGTGTAATAGCTATACCCTTCTTTTTAAATTTATTTTTTTCATTGAACTTTTTTATATCTGAGTATCTTTTCTTATAATTAGATTTATTTTCTAAATTTTTAAATATTTCATTAATCACATTGTCTTCAATAGTCATTCCATAGTGAGTTACATTTTTTTTATCTTTTTGATAAAAATTTTTCTTTCTAACTTGAATAGGATCTATTTTTAAATACCTTGAAATATTATCAATAACATTTTCTATAGCCATCATTCCTTGATTTCCACCAAAGCCTCTAAATGCAGTTGAAGTTGGAATATTTGTCTTGCATAAATTATTTGTTACCTCGATATCTGATATATAATACGCATTGTCTATATGAAGAAGAGCTCTTTCATTTATTGCTGCTGATAAATCAGGCGACATTCCACAATTTGATGATAAGTTAATTTTTAATCCTTCAATAATTCCTTCATCATTAAATCCAACTTCGTATTCAGATAAAAATTCATGCCTTTTACCAGTCAAAATTATATCATCATCTCTATCTAGTCTTAATTTCACAGGCTGACCTGTTTTTTTTGCCAACAACGCACAAATACATGCAGTCATAAAATTTGTCTCTTTCCCTCCAAATCCACCTCCAATTCTTCTTACTTCAACATTTATAGAATTACTTTTCTGATTAAACATTTTTGCAATTAATTGTTGTGTCTCAGAAGGATGTTGCGTTGAACTGTAAACTAAAAAATTATCATCTTCTTTAGGTATAACAAACGCTGCCTGACCCTCTAAATAAAAGTGTTCTTGACTTCCGGTTGTAAAGTTTCCTTTCAAATTATATTTTGAATTTTTAATTTTCTTAGAAGGGTTTCCTTTTTTAATTTTTCTAGGCTTAAATAAAAACTGTTTTTTATTTAAAGCATCTTTTATTGTGATAACTGGTTTTAAATCTTTATAAGTGATTTTTGCCTTTAATACTGCTTTTCTTGCAAGTTCAGTAGTTGTGGCAGCTACAGCAAACAATGGTTGACCAAAAAACTCAACTTTTTTATCTGGAAATATTGGATCACCATCAAAAACAGGGCCTACATCGTTCCTTCCTGAGATATCACTTTGAGTGACTACTGATATCACCCCTTCACTTTTTTTTACATTACTTAAGTCTATTTTTTTGATTATTGCATGAGCTTTTTTACTTAAACCAATAGCACCATAAATTGTATTTTTTGGTTCATTAATGTCGTCAGTGTATTCAGCGTATCCACTAACATGCTTATAAGCACTATCATGTGGTCTTACATCATTAATATAGTTCTCTTTGCTCATTTAATTAACTCTTGTTATCTTATTAGAATGTATTTCTACGAAACATTTCATCAATAAATTTTTTGCTATCTCTAGTCTATATTCTTTACTTGCTCTCATATCCCCTATAGGACTTAGGTCTTTATCAAGATAATTTTTGGCTTGATTAAAAGTACTTAGATTAAGAGGTTTATTCTTAAGAATTTTCTCACAGGCTTTAGCTCTTTTTGGTACAGCTGCCATACCTCCAAAAGCAATAAAAACCTCTTTAATTTTATTTTTATCAATTTCAAAATTAAAAGATCCACAAACAGATGAAATATCATCATCAAATCTTTTTGATATTTTAAATGCTTTAAAAATATTTTTCTTAAATAATGGTATTTTTATTGAGTGAATAAATTCATTCTTTTTTAATTTAGTTTTTCTATAATCAAGGAAAAAATTATTTATAGGAATAACTTTTCTTTGATTGAAACTTTCAATTAAAATTTCTGCATTTAAAGATAACAAAATTGGTAATGTGTCACCTATTGGAGATGCTGTTGCAATGTTACCACCTATAGTTCCTACATTTCGAATTTGAACAGAACCATATCTTTTAAGAACTAAATAAAAATCTGGATAATGTTTTTTAATTTCTTTTTCAAATTTTATTAAAGGTGTAGAGGCGCCAACCTCAAGGTAATTTTTATTTACTTTTATAAAGTTTAATTCTTTTATTTCTTTTAAATCAATTATAAAAGGAATTTCTTTTCTTTCTTTTGTAACTTTTAAAGATAAGTCTGTTCCTCCTGCAAGGAAACTAAAATTAGAGTATTTTTTAATTATATTTTTTAAATCCTTAATATTCTTTGGTGAAAAATAAATTTTATTATCTTTTTTAATGTAAATATTTTTTGGTTTAATTTTTTTTAATAATTGAATAACTTTATTATTATTTTTACTAAATTGATCATTCCTGTTTTTCTTGTCTAAACTTTTTGCAGCATCTATTATAGGTCTATATCCAGTGCAACGACATAAATTACCTGATATAGAGTCTGTTATTAATTCATTATTAAGATTTTTGTTATTTTTAAACATTGAAAATAAAGCCATAACAAATCCTGGTGTACAGAAACCGCATTGGGAACCATGAAATTTTACCATCGCATCTTGTACAGGGTGAAGTTTGCCATCTTTGGAAACCAAATCTTCTACAATTAAAAGTTGTTTACCATTTAATGATGGAACAAATGAAATACAGGAATTAATTGCTTTATATATAATCTTATTATCGACTAATTCACCTAAAACGATTGTACACGCGCCACAACCACCCTCTGAACATCCTTCTTTGGTTCCAGTCTTTTTTAATTCGGTTCTAATATAATTAAGTATGGTTTGATTTGGATCAGGATTATTGATTACTATAAGTTTTTCATTTAATAAAAATTTAACAGAGCTCGATATCACTTAACTACCTCTATAAGTAGAATAACTCCAAGGTGAAACAAGTAAAGGAACATGATAATGCTGTGAGGGATCTGAAATACCAAATCTGATAATAACATCATCCAGGAATGGAACATCGCTAGCTGCAGATAAATTTTTAAAATAATCACCAATATGAAAAACTAATTCATATTTACCCTTAATAAAAATATCTCCCTCAGCTAATGGTGAATTAGCTCTACCATCGTCATTGAGTTTTGTTGACGTTAATTTTTTTCGTTCTGAATTATTAA
Organism: uncultured Pelagibacteraceae bacterium; assembly: GCA_902521675.1. Taxonomy (GTDB): domain Bacteria; phylum Pseudomonadota; class Alphaproteobacteria; order Pelagibacterales; family Pelagibacteraceae; genus Pelagibacter. Next base: position 41,322 of record CABYSP010000004.1, on the reverse strand, counting down.
TATAAAACAACTCAACTAGGATACCTTTGCCAGGTTTACCAGAATACACATCTAAAACATGAGTTGTGAGCTTTGTCATAAAATTATAATATCATTTAATTTTAAACTTAAATTATTTTAAAGTTATATGAGAACAATAGATAACATTAACGATCTTAACAAGTCTGATTTTTTGTCTTTATTTGGTAATGTTTTTGAAAAAACTGAGTCAGTTGCAGTGGAGGCATTTGAGTCAAAACCATTTAAAAACTTCGAAGATATTATGTTTAAAATGCTTGATATTTATGAAAATTACGAAAAGAATAAAATTTTAGAGATTTTAAACGCTCATCCTGAGCTTGCTGTAGCAAAAAAAATGACCTCTGAATCTATATCAGAACAAGCTTCTGCAAAATTAAACCAATGTTCTAATGATGAATATGAAGAATTTAAAAAATTAAATTCAGAATATAAAAAAAAGTTTAATTTTCCTTTTATAATTGCCGTAAAAGGTAAAGATAAAAATGAAATTTTGAATAATTTTAGACAAAGAATACAAAGTGATGTAGAAAGTGAATTCCTTGAAGCAAAAAAACAAGTAAAAAAAATCGCAACCTTTCGTTTGAATGAAATAAATAAAAAATGAAAAAATTTATAAGTGCAAAAATGATTAACTTAGCAGACCCAAGAATTGGATCTAAAGTTATATTTAAGACTGACGATTTTTTTGCAGCTGCTCATAGAATATTAAACATCGAAACTCCAGTTTTTAAAGACGGACTATTTGACAAACATGGTAAATGGATGGATGGATGGGAAACAAGGAGAAGAAGATCAAAAGGTTTTGATTATTTAATTTTAAAACTTGGTAAACCTGGGAAGATATTTGATATAGACATTGACACGACACACTTCAATGGAAACCAACCCACACACGCTTCTTTAGAGGGTTGCTTAAGTAAAACAATGCCTAATAAGAAGACAAAATGGATTTCCTTACTGAGCAAAAAAAAACTTGGGCCAAGCCGAAACCATAGCTTCAAATCAAACAACAAATCTGTTTTTAATTATATAAGACTAAACATTTTTCCAGATGGTGGAGTTGCAAGACTAAGGCTTTATGGAAAAATTGAAATGGAGAAAAACTTTTTAAATAACAAAACTATTAACCTTACATCTGTTTTAAATGGCGCTTCAATTATTGGTTGTAATAATGAACATTTCGGCAGAGCTGAAAATATCATAGCACCTGGTAAAGGAAAAAATATGGGAGATGGTTGGGAAACAAGAAGAAGTAGAGGAAAAAACTTTGATTGGCTTATAATAAAATTTGGAAAACCAGGATTAATAAAAAAGCTAGAGATAGATACCCATCATTTTAAAGGAAACTATCCCGATAGTTGTTCAATTCAAACTGCAAGCATTTCAAAAGATCTTTCCAATAAATCAATTGTCAACAATTCAAAAAATTGGAAGTTTATTTTAAATAAGTCAAAACTGTCAGCTCACAAGAAACATATTTTTAAAAAATTTTTAATTAAGAGAAGTAAAGAAAATTATCTTAGAATTAATATCTATCCAGACGGTGGAATTTCAAGAATAAGGGCATTCGGAAATTTTGTGAAATGAAAATAATAAAAGCAAAAAAAATTACTAAAAAAAATTTTTCTAAATTTGGTCAATTAATAAATACGTCAAAAAAAAATCCTATAAATATTAATGATGGGTATGCAAAAAGATTTGATAATTTGATAAACTTAGATGCATCTAAAAACAAAGGGAAAGCAATTGTTAGTATTTTTAAAGCAAAAAAAAGAAGGTTTCCTATGAAAATTGATATGATGGAAAAACATCCTTTAGGAAGCCAAGCCTTTATACCAATGGAAGATACAAAATTTTTAGTATTTGTAGCACCAAAAGGAGATAAACCAGATGTAAATAAAATCCAATCCTTTTTAGTACCAAAACAAACTGGGGTTAATTACAATGCTGGTATTTGGCACTTTCCGTTGATTTCTATGAAAAATATGAATTTTCTAATTGTTGATAGAAAAGGAAAAGGAAACAATCTTGTTATTTATAAATTTAAAAAAGATAAAATTATTTTAAAGAAATGAAAAAAAAATATCCAAGAGATTTGGTGGGATATGGTTCCAAACAAGTTAAGGTAAGGTGGCCTGGTAATGCTAAGTTAGCTTTACAATTTGTACTGAATTATGAAGAAGGGGCAGAGAATTGTACTCTCCACGGTGACAAAACTTCAGAAGTATTTTTATCAGAAATTATAGGAGCAAAAGCAATTAAAGGTCGACACTTAAATATGGAGTCAATTTATGAATATGGATCAAGAAGAGGATTTTGGAGAATTCACGACCTCTTTAACAAAAAAAAAATTCCACTTACTATTTTTGGAGTTGGTATGGCCTTAGAGAGAAATAAAGAAGTTTGTACAGCTATCAGAAAAGCAAATTATGAAGTTGCTTGTCATGGGTGGAGATGGATTGATTATCAAAATGTATCAAAGAAAAAAGAAAAGAATGACATGAAACTTGCAGTAAAATCTATAAAAAAGATTTTTGGAACTCAACCTGCTGGTTGGTACACTGGTAGATGTAGTGCAAATACTTTAGATTTAGTGATTGATAATGGTAATTTTTTATACTGTAGCGATACATACAGTGATGATCTTCCTTATTGGATTAAAAAAGGTAATAAAAAACAACTCATGGTTCCTTACACACTTGATAACAATGATATGAGATTTGCAACCAATCAAGGATTTAACTCAGGTGAACAATTTTATAATTATTTAAAAGATAGTTTCGATGCTCTTTATGAGGAAGGAAAAACTTCGCCAAAGATGATGTCAGTTGGCTTGCACTGTAGATTAATTGGAAGGCCTGGTAGAATACAGTCCCTTAAAAAATTTTTAAATTACATCACAAAATTTAAAGATATTTGGGTCTGCAAAAGAGTAGATATAGCTAAACACTGGATAAAAAATTATAGTTAAAATTGTTATTATTGTTCCGCAGCTATAGAAGTATAGTGAGCAACTGCCTCTATTTCCTCATCAGTTAGTATACCTTCCATCGCAGGCATTACTCCTATACCGTTTCTAACTGCCATTATAATTCTTTGAATATCAGGTCTAATTTCATTTAAATTTGGACCAACCATCGAATTCGATCCAGCATCTGAGAGCATATGACATGCTGCACAATTTCCAGTTCCTAGAAAAACTTCTTTTCCCTTATTAAACAATTCATCAGCATTAGCGTGGGTTAATGATAAAAATATCAAAAATAACGATGTACTAAAGAAATTTAAAAATAATTTTCTCACATAAATTTGGTATCATAATTAAAAAAATTTAAAAAGGAGAATTATGAAAGCTTATTGGGTTGCAAATTATACTGAAATAAAAGATGACGAAAGACTTAAAAAATATGCTGTTAAAGCAAAAGAAGCGGTTGAAAAATATTCTGGAAGAATATTAGCAAGAAGTGCAAATAATATAACTTTAGATGGTAGAGAAATGGTCAGAGTGGCTCTTGCAGAATTTCCAGATATAGAAGCTGCAAAAAATTGTTATAATTCGGAAGAGTATGTTGAAGCTAGAAAACATTTGGAAAATAATGCTACTAGAGAACACATAATTTTTGAGGGAATGTAAAATAATAAAGATTTAATATTGAATAGGTTCTGGATCTATACTTCTCCATAAATACCAAGTGGCGACAGAGCAGTAAGGTGAAAACTTTTTGTTTAAATATCTTATATAACTTTCTGGTGGTAAATATTTTTTATTAAAATTTTTTGAAATAGCTCTTAACAAGCCAATATCCTGAATTGGCCAAATATTAGGACGATTATAAGTGAACAATAAGATCATTTCTGCTGACCATCTTCCGATTTGTCTTAACTGAGAGAGATAAATAATCGCTTCTTCATCAGACAATTTTGAAATAAGTTTTGGATTAAATTCTTTGTTCAATACTTTTTTAGCTAAACTTTTAATTCCTTTTACTTTCTGCCTGCTTAAGCCACAACTTTTTAGCTGAGATGAAGATAACTTATTAACTGTTTTTGCATTAATTTTATTTTTACATTTTTTCTTAAATTTTAAAAAAACTGAATTTGCAGCTGCAACACTAATTTGTTGTCCAATTATACTTTTACAAAGTGAAAAAAAAACATCTCTTCTTGAGGTAAGCACTGTCTCTGAAGGAGATTTGTATTTTTTAATTAATGATGACATTACCTTATCTTTTTTAGATAAATATTTTTTTGCTTTGATCCAATATGATGGGGCTTTACTCATGTCTAGATACCGATAAACGTTTTTTTAATACCAGCTCACGTCTAAAAATAATAAATGAGGATAAAATTACTAATCCAGCACCTAACAATGTTTTAAATGTTGGTACTTCATCCCAAATAAAATAACCAAAAATTATTGCAAATACTAGTGCTAGATATTTCAGAGGTGTTACTAAACTTACTTCTGATAATTTATAAGATTGGGATAACCATAAATTTGCAAGACCACCCAATATACCAATCAAAGATAACAAAAATAAATCAATTAAACTTGGAAGAATCCAGTTTTGATAAAAAGATAAAAAACTTAAAAGCATTATAGAAAATGAAAAAAAGAAACTAATTAACCATACTGGTTCTGTTGAAGACAATTTTCTTATAGCTATTGCAACATATGATAATCCTAAACAAAATATTATTGGATAAATATAATATAAGTTAAGTGAGCTAAACCCAGGTTCCGATATAATAATTATACCAACGAAACCAACTAAAACCGCTAACCACCTATATAAACCAACTTTTTCATTTAACAAAAAAATTGAAAATATAGTTGTGAATATTGGTGCTGCAAAAGTTATACTAACAACTGTTGCCAAAGGTAAATTTCTTAAAGCGATAAATATAGATACCAACGCAATCAATCCTGCTAAACATCTTTTAAAATGAAGAAATGGTCTAGTTGTTTTATAAAAATCTAAATATCTATCTTTAGGAATAAGAAATAAAATAGGAATTATTCCACAAAATCCTCTAAAAAACAAAACTTGTCCAACGGGATAATCTTCAGACCATTTAACAATCACATCCATAAGCGAAAATGCACATACTGATATGAACATGTAAAAAAAGCCTAATTGATTTTTTGATAGCATATGATTAACTTTAAATTAATTAAGTTAATTATCAATGGAAATAGCAATTTTAGGATTAGGATGTTTTTGGGGACCAGAAATTAAGTTTAGTAAACTTGATGGAGTTATAAAAACAGAAGTAGGTTATTGTGGAGGTCATAATGCTGAAACCAATTACAAAGAAGTATGCACAGGCACAACAAATCATGCAGAAGTAGTAAAATTAGATTTTGATCCTAAAGTAATATCTTACGAGAAAATTCTTGAATATTTTTTTGAAATTCATGATCCAACAACTCTAAATTCTCAAGGACCAGATTTTGGAACCCAATATAGAAGTGAAATATTTTATTTAAATGATCAGCAAAAAATTACTGCTGAAAAAATAATAGAAAAAGAAAACATTAAATTATCAGGAAAAGTAGTAACAAAAACTTCTTTAGTTAAAAATTATTGCCCAGCTGAAGAGTATCATCAAAGATATTTAGAAAAAAGATAAAATGTCTTTAGTTGATACAAGTTGGTTAGAAAATAATATTGATAAAGTAAAAATTATTGATTGCTCATGGCATATGCCTCAAACTCAAAGAAACGGTTTTGAGGAATATACAGAGGAACATATTCCAAATGCTATTTTTTTTGATTTAGATAAAAATTCCAAATTAGATACTGATTTACCACATATGCTTACCGATACTAAATCTTGGGAAAAAATAATGAGCAATATGGGTATAGAAAATAATGATCGAATAGTAGTTTACGATAACTCTGATGTTATTAGTTCTTGTAGATGTTGGTACAATTTAATTTATTATGGACATGACGCTAAGCTAGTTCATGTTCTAGATGGTGGATTAAAAAAATGGAAAAAAGAAAATAAATCTACAGATAACAAAAAAGTGATCACTCAAACATCAAAGTACAAATGTAAAGAAAATAAAGAACTTGTTAAAAATAAAAAACAAATAGATGAAAATATTGACACAGGTAAATTTAATGTTGTTGATGCAAGAAGTAGAGAAAGATTTGAAGGCAAAGTTGCTGAACCAAGAAAAGGTCTTAGAAGTGGTTCAATAAAAAATTCTTTTTGCTTACCCTTTTCTGAATTAGTAAACGAAGACCATACTTTCGTTAGTAAAGATAAAATAATGGAAAAATTTAAGTCCTTTAAATTTGACCATGATAAAAATCTAGTATTTTCATGTGGTTCTGGAGTGACCGCAAGTGTATTGGCACTAGCTTATTCTTTAATAAATGCTACATATATGCCGACCATTTACGATGGCTCTTGGGCCGAATATGGAAAAATTAACTTATGAAAACATCCACCAAAATAACAAGTATAGTAATTATATTTTTTCTAATAATTGCAACAGTGATTATTGGAAGAACAATGATCGGAAATCATTTCAAAAAAAAATTCAGTAAAAGACCGCCTCCTGGAATAATAGTAACTTCTACTCAAGAGAGAGTTTTTGAAAATATTGTGAGTACCTATGGCACAGCAGCTCCAATTCAAACACAATCATTTAAAATTGAAAAATATGAAATATTAAAACCCATAAATTATAATCAAAAAGTTAAAAAAGGTGATGTAATTGCTGAACTTAAAAATCGAAAAGTTATTGCACAATTTGATGGAGTTATTGGAAAAAGAGAATTTTCGGAAGATATAGAGGTTTCAAAATCTTCAATATTAATAAATCTTGAAGATACTAGCTCAATATATTGTGATGTAGATATACCTGAAATTTTTGTACCATTTGTTAAAGTTGGTCTGCCAGTTGATATTAAATTTTCTGGATATAAAAATAAAATTTATAAAGGTAAAGTAGACTCTTTTGCTAGCAGGATAAGTGAAGATACAAGAGCTTTAGCAACAAGAATTAAGATGGATAATGCATCAGGTGAAATATTACCTGGCTCATTTTTAGAAATATCAATTAAATATGATGTGAGAAATGGCTTAAGTGCTCCTGACACTAGTACAATTGTCGAGGGTGAAAATGTTTTTATTTATAAAGTAGATGAAAAAAATAAAGTAATGAAAACAAAGGTAACTATTGGTGATAGATATTTAGGCTTTGTAGAAATATTAGATGGATTAAATAATGGAGATAAAATTGTTGCAGAAGGAACAAAAAAAGTAAGACCAAATTTAACAATCAGACCTATAGAAAAAGGTGCTAAAAAACTGCAAGGAAATTCTAGCTGGGGTAAAAAAGATAAATCAAAAAAAGCTGAAGAAAAAAAAGGTAAATTTGATTGGTTAAAAAATATTTTTAAAAAATCAGATAAAGAGAAAAAATAATTAAATGTATATAACTGAAGTTAGTATTAAACGACCTGTTGTTGCTTGGGTCATGTCTTTAATATTAATTATTTTTGGTATTTTTGTCTTTTTAGAATTGCCAGTAAGAGAACTTCCTGATGGTATACAGCCTCCGGTAGTTCAAGTTCAAACTGATTATAAATCTGCTTCAGCCGAAATTGTTGATGAAGAAATAACTCAAAAATTAGAGGATGTAATTGGTGGAGCTGAGGGTATCAAAAATATAGACTCAAGTTCTTTAAATGGAAGAAGTAGAATTAATATTCAATTCAATACAGACATTGATTTAGATGATGCTGCTAATGATATTAGGGAAAGAGTTGCAAGAGTTGTAGATAATTTACCAAGTGAGTCAAACCCTCCACAAATTTTAAAACAGGCAGCAGGTTTTACAACTACAATGTGGGTAGCTTTATCATCTCCAACTTGGAATGATTTAGATCTTGGAGATTATGCTGAAAGATATCTAATAGATGCATTCTCAAGTGTACCAAACGTAGGTCGAATTTTAGTCGGTGGATTAAGAGAGCTTAGTGTTAGAGTTTGGATAGATCCAATAAAATTAGCTGCAAATGATCTTACAATTCAAGAAGTTGAAAGAGCTCTTAGAAATGAAAATATAAACCTCCCAGCTGGAACCCTAGAAGCTAATAACAAAGACTTAACTTTAAACATTGATAAATCCTATTCTAATATTGATACAATTAAACAATTACCACTTAAAAAAAATAAAGATAAAGTTATCATTTTATCTGATGTAGCTAATATAGAGTTTGGACCTGTTTCAGAAAAAACTTTATTTAAAGCACAAAGAAAAAATGCCGTAAATTTAAAAACTGTAGGAATTGGAATTTATGCAAAAAGTGGTGCATCAACGGTAGAACTTTCTAAACAAATAAAAATTAAAATTAAAGAACTTAACAAATCCTTACCTGATGGTTTAGAGTTAGAGATAGCATTTAACAGAGCGACATACATTGGTGCAGCAATTGAAGAAGTATATAAAAGTTTAGTAATTGCATTCGTACTAGTTGTTTTAATTATTTATCTTTTTTTAGGTAACCTAAAAGCTGTAATAGTTCCTGCGGTTGCTTTACCAGTTAGTCTTATTGGATCATTTCTCGGATTATATATATTTGATCTATCAATTAATATTTTTGTATTACTAAGCTTTATTCTAGCAATTGGTATAATCACTGATGATTCTGTGATCATGACTGATGCAATCTATACAAGAATTGAAAATGGAGAAACACCATTGGTAGCTGCATATAAGGGTTCTAAACAAATTACATTTGCAATTATTGCAACGACTTTAATTCTTGTAGCAGTATTTTTACCCTTAATTTTTATTAAAGGAATATCAGGAACTTTGTTTAAAGAAACAGCAATAGCCTTATCTTTTTCAATTGTTGTATCTTCTTTTGTGGCATTAACATTATCTCCAATGCTAGGAAGTAAATTTTTAAATAAAAAAGAAAAAATTAATTTCTTCGTAAAAAAATTCAATAATGGTTTCAAATCTTTCACGGGATTTTATGTAAACTCCCTTAAATATTGGATTAATAAACAGAAAACTATTTCAATATTTATAATTTTAATTATTGCTGCCTCAGCTTATTTATTTAGTTTTTCCAAAAAAGAATTGATACCAATCGAAGATAGGGGTGCTTATTTAATTATTGGTTCAACTGATGAAGGAAGTTCATTTGAATATACCCAAGAAAAGGCACAAATAATTGAAGGAAGAATATTAAGATTATTGCAGGCAGAAGACAGCCCATATGCAAGACTAATCATGAGAGTTCCTGGTTTTGGAAGATCTGCAACGTCTTATAACAGTTTTATAATTATTGCATTACTTGATGAGTGGAAAAATAGAGAAAAAGGTAGTCAAACAATATTAAGAGAAGCAATTGGACAAGTGGTTTCTGTGCCTGAAACTTTTGCTTTTCCAATTTCTCCACAATCAATAAGAGTTTCTAGTTATAATAAGCCTGTTCAAATGGTGATATATGGATCTAGCTACGAAGAATTAGAAGAAATTCAAAATAGTGTCTTAAGAGAATTAAGAAAAAATAGAAATATGTCTAGAATTGAAAGTGATTATACAAAAAATAAACCTGAGGTTAAATTAATCACTAATAAAAACAGAGCAAATGATTTGGGAGTTTCTACTGAAAATATAGGTAGAACTCTAGAAACTCTTTATGGAGGAAAAAGAGTAACAACTTTTAGTAAAGAAGGAAGAGAATACCCAATTATTTTACAACAATATTTAGCAGACAGGAGAGATAAAGATGGGTTGTCAAAAATTTTTGTTAGATCTGAAACAACTGGTAAACTTGTATCTATTGCAAGCTTAGTTGAGTTTAAAGAGAAAGGCACTGCTGAAGCACTTCCAAGATATAATCGTCAAAGAGCAGTTACAATTTCTGCTGCCCTTGCAGAAGATTACACTCTAACAGAGGCTATAAAATACCTGGAAGATGTCATGATTAGAGTTGCTCCTCAAAATCAAATCACTTGGAAAGGAAAATCTGAAGAGTTAAAAGAAACAACAAATGAAATATACTTAATTTTTGCTCTTGCTTTGTTAACTGCTTATTTAGTTATGGCAGCAACATTTAACTCTTTTGTTCATCCATTTATTATTATTTTAACAGTTCCACTAGCTGTATTTGGTGGCTTTGTATTTATTTTATTTTTAAATAGTTCAGTAAATATTTTCTCTCAAATCGCTTTAATAATACTGATTGGTATATCCACAAAGAATAGTATTTTGATTGTAGACTACACAAACCAGATAAGAACTACTGGTGTTAAAATTCAGGACGCTATAATTAAAGCTTGCCAACTTAGAATTCGACCAATCGTAATGACCTCACTTAGTACAATGATAGCAATGCTTCCATTAGTTATTGGAAATATTGGCCCAGGTGCAGGTGAAGGCTCTAGATTAGCTGTGGGTTCTACAATTTTAGGAGGAATGATGATTTCAACCTTCTTTACTTTATATGTAACTCCAACAATGTATTTAGCTCTTGCAAAGAATACTAAGCGAATTGATGCGGTTGATATTGAATTAAAAAAACAGCTAAATTAAAAAATAATATATTTTGACGTTGATAAAGAATTTTTACATTCTGATAATTGTTGCTTATAAATATTTGATTGTTTCTCCACTCTTTTAGCTAGATTAATAACTTTTTTATTTTTTTTATAATTTTTATAGTTACCCCACCCTTCATGATAAGCAATATACTGCTTGAAAGCATCTTTTTTTGAAACTTTTAAAATTTTTTCAGTTTTATTTGTATACCAACCAATAAAATCTACACTGTCTTTAAATCTGGTCCTAGCAGCAAGCTTATTGCCAGTTTCTTCTTTATATTGTTTCCACGTTCCTTTTACAGCCTGTGAATAACCGAAAGAACTTGATGGTCTCTTATAAGGCACTACTTTAAATAATTTTTGTCTAGGAGGTTTTGCTAACCAGTCAAAACTAGACTCCATTTTTATAATTGCAAGCTGTAAATAAACTGGGGTTCCCCATTTTTTTTCAGCTTTTTTTGCATGTTTATACCACATGTATCTTTCATTAAATATAGAACAGCTATTTGCTGTATTTTTTGGAACGGACGAGCAACCTGAAATAAAAATTATTAAAATAAATAGATAATTAATTTTTAAAATTTTCATTTTTTTTAAAAAAGTTAAATATAATTATGGCTATAATTACACCCGATAGATTTCCAAATAAGTCTGAAAATTCAAAACTTCTATTGGGTACAAAGTATTGTAAAACTTCAAGCACAATAGATAAGAATATTAAGTATATACTTAAAATATTGAATTGATTACTTTTTCGGTAAGTTAAAAAACCGATAACTGAAAGCACTATATAGGCGTACAAATGATTTGTTGAAACAACATAATTTGCAGTTATTTGAGGTTGGATTTTACAATCATTGTAAATATAACAGCCAAGTAAACTACCTGGAAACAAATACAAAATAATTAAAATGAAATTACATAAGTAAAAAATAAATTTATATTTTGTAAAATAATTAATCATTAATAATATAGTTTTATTTATCAAATTGATTTAAAAGATAAACAAATGAGTTATTTAATTTTAGTAAGACACGGTCAAAGTGTGTGGAATCTTGAAAAGAAATTTACTGGATGGGTTGATGTAGATCTGACAGAAAATGGAAAATCAGAGGCAAAAAAAGCTGGTGAACTAATAAAACAAGAAAAAATTCAAATTAATGTGTATTACTCCTCTTTTCAATTAAGGGCTAAAAACACTTTAAAAATTATACAGCGAGAATTACAAGATTTTAAAGATGTAAAGAGCGCATGGGAATTAAACGAGAGACATTACGGTGCTCTTACAGGGTTAAATAAAGATGAAATGAAAAAAAAACTTGGAGAAGAAAAAGTTCATCAATTTAGACGTTCTTGGGACCTTAGACCCGACCCTTTAGACAAAAAAAATCCATATCACCCACTAAATATTGGAACATACAAAAAAATTCCTTTAGAAAAAATTCCTGATACCGAGTCACTAAAAGATACATATGAAAGAGTAATAAAGTTTTATAGTAACGAGATAGAACAGAAATCAAGTGAAAATATTCTTATTTCTGCTCATGGAAATTCCATTAGAGCTCTTTGCAAATATTTGTTTAATTTAAATAACAATGAGATCTCTAAACTTGAAATTCCGACAGGAAACCCACTTTTAATTGAATTAGAAAACAGCAAAATTTCTAATTGCAAATATCTTGATCAAGAAAGAGCTAAAGATCTTTTAGTTTTTTAAAAATATCCAGATCAGTTAAATGGTAAAAATCTTTTTGGCTTTCATAACCAAATAATTTTTTTTGATCTAATAAATTATTCCAAATTTCCAAAATTGAGTAATTTTCTATTTTCTCTTTAATAAATAATTTTTTATTAATTATTTGACATCCAATGTAAATAAATTCTTTTTCAACCTCTTTGTTAATTAAATTATTTTTTAAATTAAAATCACCTTTTAACTTTTTATCAAAACTAAATTTTTTATTGACTAAAAGAAGAATGTTTTCTAATTTTTCAGAAAAATACATGTTTTCCATTTTTAATATCTCATGTTTATAGTCATTGCTCCAAATTGTATCTGGATTAAAAATTATAAAATCCTTTTCATGAGAGTCTTTAATCATATTTTGAATACCTCCACCTGTATCTAAAATTTGCTCACCATCCTCAATTATTTTTATATCAATATTAAAATTTTTACTTTTTAAAAAGACTGAAAATTGATCCTTTAAATAAAAAGTATTTATTAAGATTTTTTGAATGCCTAGTTTTTCGATTAAATTAATACATCTCTCCAGCATGCTTACATTTTTAATCTCTAATAAGGGCTTAGGAGTATTTAAAGTAATTGGGTTTAATCTCTTACCAAAACCTGCACATAAAATTAAAGCTGTATTTATTTTCACAATTTTACCTTATAAATTTTGGAAAATTATTTTTTAATAGCAACATCAAATTATTAAATTGATTTTGCTCTTTAATTCTATGATTAATCAATTCCCAAGCATAAGGAATTAATTTAAGGTATTTTTTTTTATTATCTCTTTCAGCTAAACGCATAAATATACCAATTATTTTTAAATTCCTTAAAACAGATAATATTTCAAAATCTTTTTTAAATTGTTCTAAATTAATTTTTTTATTTGTTTTGACGTAAAACTTAAATACTTTCTCTTTTAATTCATTGGGTGTTTTTAATCTTACATCATCGATTAAGGATGCTAAATCGTAAGCTCTATTGCCCATTAGTGCATCTTGACTATCTATTACCGCAATTTTTTTATTGTGATACATCAAATTTGAAACATGAAAATCTCTATGAACAAATGTAACATTTCTATAATTTAGTTTTGATAATAATTTTTTTATCTCTAATCTAAATTTTTTTTTAAATTGAATGTTTTTGGATTTAGATAATATTTTTGGTGCATACCAGTCACAAAAAAGTTTAGTTTCATCAAATAAAATTTTGTTTTTATATTCTTGAACTTTATATAATTTGTTTTTAAAATTTTTTACTTTTTTATCTTTAATTAATTGTATTTTGTTTAAAATTTTTATTATCTTTTTAAAAATGACATATTTATTATTCTTTTTACTTTTTAAAATTTGAAACAAAGTTTGATCTCCAAAGTCATTTATTTCTATATAATTATTAATATAATTTTCACTTATTAGATTTGGTGCTAAAATTTTATTTTTAATTAAAATTCTATTTATCGCATCGTAAATTAAAAGATTTTTTAACTTTTCTTTCTTGGATATTACAATAATAGATTTATTTTCTCTGTTTCTGTAAAATTCTCTGAAAGATGCATCACCTTTTATTTTTTTCAATTTTGCTAAGCTTTTCATTAAAATAGGTTTTAATTTAAACTTTTATATCTACAGTTCTATCATTTAATTGATTTAAATAATTAAATGTTAAAGTTATAAATTTTATATCTTGTTTGTCAGCAATCAATTGTGGCCATTCTATAAGTGTAATTAATTTATTATCTTTCTCAAAAATATCTAAATTATTGATATCTTCCTTCCTATTAATTCTAAATAAATCATAATGTTTTATTCTTATATCTTTCACCTGATACTCGTTTAATAAACTAAATGTAGGGCTTGTAATTTCTGATTGTGTTAAATTATTTATTTTTTGATACTCATTTATAAAATATTTAACAAAGGTTGTTTTACCAACACCCATCTCTCCATATAAAAAAACAAACTCGCCGCCTTTAAGATATTTTGTAAATTCTTTAGCTAATTCTTTGGTTAACTTCTCTGAAGTGATATCGATTGTGCTATCTTTAATAGCGATAGGCATCTGGTTTGAAAGGACCTTCTGTTCCAACGCTTATATAATCTGCTTGCTCTTTTGATAATTTTGTTAGTTTTGCACCAACTTTTTTTAAATGCAAAGTTGCTACTTTTTCATCTAAATGTTTTGGAAGTACATAAACTTTATTTTCATAATTTTTATGATTATGCCAAAGTTCTATTTGAGCAATAACTTGATTAGTAAATGATGCACTCATTACAAAACTTGGATGTCCGGTTGCACATCCAAGATTAACTAATCTTCCTTCAGCTAAAAGAATAATTCTTTTACCACTAGGCAACTCTATTTCATGCACTTGAGGTTTTACTTCAGTCCATTTATAATTCTTAAGAGCCTCAACTTGTATTTCATTATCAAAGTGACCAATATTACATAAGATGGCTCTATCCTTCATGTCTCTCATATGGTCTGCGGTAACAATATCTTTGTTACCTGTGGCTGTTACAACTATATCCGCTCTACTTATAGCCTCCTCCATTAATACCACTTCATAACCTTCCATTGCAGCTTGGAGAGCACAAATTGGATCTGCCTCAGTAACTAAAACTCTAGCACCACTTTGTCTTAAAGATGCAGCACTTCCTTTTCCAACGTCTCCAAAACCAGCAACAATTGCAATTTTTCCAGACATCATTACATCAGTAGCTCTTCTTATTCCGTCAACTAAGCTTTCTCTGCATCCATATAAATTATCAAATTTTGATTTTGTAACAGAGTCATTCACGTTTATTGCTGGAACTAAAAGGGATTTGTCTTTTTCCATTTTATTTAGTGCTTTAATTCCAGTGGTAGTCTCTTCTGAAACACCCTTTATATCTTTCATTAAATCCTGATATTCATTGTGCATAATAGCTGTTAAATCTCCACCATCATCTAATAACATGTTAGGCTTCCAGTCAGGTTTTCCAATTATAGTTTGTTTAATACACCATAAATATTCCTCTTCTGTTTCACCTTTCCAGGCATAAACAGGGATCCCAGCCTTTGCAATTGCAGCGGCCGCATGATCTTGAGTTGAAAAAATATTGCAAGAAGACCATCTCACTTCAGCACCCAATGCAACCAAAGTTTCAATTAATACAGCTGTTTGAATTGTCATATGTAGACATCCAATTATTCTTGCACCTTTTAATGGTTTATCTTTAGAATACTCTTCTCTTAAAGCCATTAAACCAGGCATTTCACTTTCAGCTATTGATATTTCTTTTCTACCAAATTCAGCTTGAGCAATGTCTTTTACTTTATAATCTTCCATGGCAAGCTTTATACAGCTAAGTATTTATTTATCAAGAAATGATTAAACATTGGGAAATCTTATCTCTATCATTGCTCCTTCTTTATCAATACGATTAGATGCTACAATTTCACCATCGTGGAGTTCAACCAAGTTTTTTACTATATTTAAACCTAGGCCTGAGTGTTCTCCAAATTTTTCAGGTCTATTACTATAAAATCTTTTGAATATTCTTGATGTGTCTTTTTCTTTAAATCCTTGTCCCTCATCAATAATTTTTATTGATATTTGATTTTTTCCATTAAGAGAAACATCAACAAAAACATTACCACCATCTTTACTAAATGATATTGAATTATCTAATAAATTTGCAATGATTTGTTCAATTCTGTTTTCTATACCATTTATTAAATATTTATCTTTTCCATCATTTTTATATTCAATTTTAATACCTTTTTTCACTTGATGAATATTATTATAATCATCAACAACAGATTGAATGATAGGTTCAATATCAATTTTTTTCATTTTTTCTTTACTTAAAGCAACTTCGTCTTTTAACATTTGAGAATAATCAGTAATTAATCTTTCTATTCTTTGAACATCATGACTAAGAATATTCAATAATCTATTTCTTTGTTCGCTATCATTTGTGTCTTGTAAAATTTCCGATGCACTTTTTAAAGATGCTAATGGATTTCTAATTTCATGAACTAAATCTGTAGAAAAGTTTTCTGCATGTGTAACTCTATTTTGAAGTTCATTTGTCATATCCTCTAAAGAATTAGATAAAAGTCCTAATTCATCATTTCTTTTTTTTAAATTTTCAATACCTGGTTTAATTTGACTTTTTTCTTTGATACGAATTGTATATCCAACGAGATTTTGTATTGGTTTAATAAAATATCTACTTAAAACAAAAGAAAAAATTAATATTACAAATCCTACAGATACAGCTGTTCTTATTACAAATGCCTTTCTCTCATCTATCGCTGTCTTTATTTCATTAGCGTTTTCTGTAATAGCTACATAACCAAGATTAATTTCATTCTTTGTAACATTCTTAATCGTTGTTACATTAAATTGATTTAACCCTTCTTGCGTAAATGTGAAAGGAGCTCCTAAATTTTCAGAACTAGAATAATTTTTTAATATATCTTTGAATGAAACAGGTTTTTTTTCATCAATTTTTATATTTTTTTCCTCAATAGTTTTTTCTATTTCCTCATTATCTAAACTTTCAAATTCAATTTTATCAAGTCTTGTAGAGAATGATCTTGGATCAAGATCTAAAGTATCAGTGTCTCCAATAAGGTTAAGTTGATCGTCAAAAAATATCACTCTATCTAAATTCTGAAAAATAAACCTTGTAGAAAATAAAAATCTTCTAATATCGTCTGATTGGAATTTAACATCTAGCCTTAAAATATTATCAATAGTGTTGTTAATAATGTTTGTGTGGTTTTGAGATTTTTTTTTTATTAAACTTGGCTGAATATTGTTTAGATATATGAATGTAAATAATCCAATAATTGTAAAAATTACAAAATTTATAAAAAAAAATTTTTTTAATATAGAAAGAGTTTTTAAGTATTTACTAAACATTAGCTAACATTCCATCTATATCCACTACCATACCTAGTTTCAATAGCTGAAAAATCAGGATCTACTTTTTTAAATTTTTTTCTAATTCTTTTTACGTGACTATCAATAGTTCTATCCTCAATATCTGTATCCTCTCGGTAAGCTATATCCATAAGCTGAGCTCTTTCTTTAATTATACCAGGCCTCTTTGCTAATTCTTTAACGATTAAAAACTCAGTTGTCGTCAATTTATCAGGCAACTGTTTTCCATTCCATTCACACTCGAGTTGTGATGGATCTAATTTTAATCTTCCATGAGATATCAGGCTTTTATTTTCCTCTAGAATATTATTTGAATCTTTTTTTCTTAACTGCACTCTAATTCTTTCAATCAAAACTTTAATAGAAAATCCTCCTGATTTTTTTACAAAATCATCTGCGCCCAGCTTTAGACCTAACAACTCATCAATTTCATCATCTTTAGATGTTAAAAAAATTACTGGTAAGGAAGTTTTTTTTCGAAGTTTTTTTAGTAATTCTTCTCCATCCATCTTAGGCATCTTTATATCTATGACTGCTAAGTCGGGTGGCATTCTGGTTAAACCGATTAATGCGCTTTCACCATCAATGTATGTTTGAACTTTAAAACCTTCTTTTTCTAATGCGATACTCAAACTTGTTAAAATATTTCGATCGTCATCTATCAAAGCTATTGTTTGTTTTTGCATAATGTAGTTTAAAAATACTAAATTGTCCTAATTTGGGCAATGTTATAAATTTAATGTAACATACCCCAATTATCTCCAACATTAATATCAACTGTTAAAGGAGTTGAAAAAGAATGATAATCACTCTGAGCCACACTTGTCATTTCTTTCTCAATTAATTTAATCATTACTTTTTCATCTTTTTTTGGAATTTCAAAAATTAATTCATCATGAATTTGCAAGAGCATTTTTGAATTAGAATTTTTTTCCTCTGATAATTTCTTGTCCAATCTTATCATAGCTAATCTCATTACTTCAGAAGCAGAGCCTTGAATGGGAGCATTAATTGCAGCACGTTCTTGAAAATTTCTGACATTAAAGTTTTTGTCATTTATTCCATTAAAGTGAGATTTTCGTCCAAAAATATTGTTAACATATCCACTTTTTCTACAAAATTTAATTGTATTATCCATATAAACTTTAATTTCTGGAAACTTAGCAAAATATGAATTCAAAAATTCCTCTGCCTCATAGTTAGAAACGTTTATTTGCTTAGCTAATCCATATTGTGAAATTCCATAAATAATTCCAAAATTAATAGCCTTAGCCTTTCGTCTGTGATCTTGATTAACTTTTTTAATATCAATATTAAATATTTGGCTAGCTGTTAAAGAGTGAATATCTTCTTTATTTTTGAAAGCTTTTTTCAGCTCTTTTACATCTGCCAGGTCTGCTAAAATTCTCATCTCAATTTGATTGTAATCCGCGGAAATTAATAGGTGCCCTTTTTTTGCAGTGAAAGCTTTTCTTATATCTTTTCCATCTTCTGATTTAATTGGAATGTTTTGTAGGTTGGGATCACTAGATGCTAGTCTTCCAGTCGTTGTAGCAGCCAGCAAAAACGAAGTATGAACTCTTTTTGTATTTGGGTTTAAATGTTCAGGTAAAGCATCTGAATAAGTATTTTTTAATTTTGAAACTTGTCTCCAGTCTAAAATTAATTTTGGAAATTCATGACCTTTAAAAGCTAAATCCTCTAAAACACTTGCACTTGTTGCAAAACTTCCTTTTTTAGTTTTCTTCAAACCAGCTATTTTCAAGTCATTATAAATTATTTCACCTAATTGCTTTGGAGATGCGATATTGAACTCTTTTTTAGAAATTTTAAATACTTCTTTTTCAAGTTTTTGGATTTTTTTTTCAAATTTAGATGAAAGAGATTTTAAAAACTTACTATCAATTTCAACTCCTTCTATTTCCATAAATGCAAGAATTTTAATTAATGGCTTTTCAAAAATTTCATAAATATTGATCATTTTCTCTGATTTTAAATTTTTGACAAATTTCTTGTATAATCTTAAAGTAACATCAGCATCTTCAGCCGCGTAATCTTTTGCTTTATCTAATTCTACTTCACTAAAATTAATTTCTTTCTTACCTGTGCCTACCATCTCTTTAAAAGAAATAGTTTTATGTCCCAAATGAATTTCTGATAAAGTATCCATATTATGTCTATTTTTTCCAGCATCTAAGACATAAGACATCAGCATTGTATCTTCCATTGATGAAAGTGTTATTCCACACTTATAAAATACGATAAAATCAAATTTTATATTTTGACCTATTTTTTTAATACTAGGATCTTCTAATATATTTTTTAATTTTTTAATTACTGCTTCTTTTTTAAGACACTTGGGTGACTTATGACCAACTGGTATGTAACATGCTTTTCCAATTTTAGAGCAAAGAGAAATACCTACTAAATCTGCTTGGTGAGGATCTAATGAAGTGGTTTCCGTATCTACAGCGACCTCACCAACTTCTTCTGCCTCCTCTATCCATTTATCAATTTCATCTAAGCTATTAATTAAATAATAATTTTTGTTATTTACCGTTTGTTGTTTCTCTAGATTTTGAGTTTCAATCTTATTACTTTCTAGTTCAGGTTCTCCATAAGCAGAAATTGCAGAGCTTAACAACCTATTAAATTCCATTTCTCTTAAAAATTTATATAATTTATCTTTATCTATATTTTGCAATTTAAATTCACTTAACTCCCTATCAACAGGAGAGTTGTGATCTAGTGTTACAAGTTTTTTACTTATTAATGCTTTATCCTTGTTCTCAATTAATGTTTCTCTTCTTTTATTTTGCTTAATTTCATGAGCAGATTTTAGTAAGTTTTCTAAAGTGCCATATTTGTTAATTAGCTCTGCGGCTGTCTTAACACCTATCCCCGGAACACCAGGAACATTATCACTACTATCTCCTGCTAAAGATTGTACATCAATAACTTTTGAAGCATCTACTCCAAACTTTTTTACAACATCATCATCAGTTATAAATTTATTTTTCATAGGGTCAAAAATTCGAACCCCTTTTTTGTAAAGCTGCATTAAATCTTTATCTGATGAAACAATTGTAACCTTTGCACCCTTTTTAAGAATTTGATCAACATATGTAGCTATTAAATCATCTGCTTCGTAATTAGGGAGATCCACAGATGGCAAATTAAATGCCAGGACTGATTTTCTTATATATTCAAATTGTGGAGCTAAATCGTCAGGCGCCTCAGATCTATTAGCTTTATAATCACTATAAATTTCATTTCTGAAAGTTTTTCTTGCTGAATCGAATATTACTGCAAAATGTGTTGGTTTTTGCAAGTTTTGATTGGATTTTGAATCTTCTAATAATTTAAATAACATACTGCAAAAACCACTTACAGCACCTGTTGGAAGACCATCACTTTTTCTACTCAATGGAGGCAAAGCATAATAAGCTCTAAAAATATAACCAGAGCCATCAATCAAATAAAAATGATCTGTTTTTTGAATTTTATTCATGAAGTAATATTAAATATTATAATGATAATATAATCTGTATATAAAAAAATTTACTTTCAATTATTATAACAATTATAAGTAGATTATTTTTTATATTTTGAGTATTATTTAACAATGGAATTAACAAAAAATCTCTCACAAGCTAAACTATTTAAATCTCTGGTTGTTATTGTTCTTGGTTCAATAGCACTAACTATATCTGCAAAGATCAAAATTCCTTTCTATCCGGTTCCTATGACTATGCAAACATTTGTTGTATTATTTTTAGGAATAAGTTTAGGACATAAAATTGCACTAGCTACAATTGGTCTGTATTTAATTGAAGGAATTGCAGGGCTTCCCGTATTTTCAAATTCTCCTGAAAAAGGTGTTGGATTAGTTTACTTTACAGGGCCAACTATGGGTTACTTAATTGGTTTTTTAACAGCTTGTTACTTAGCTTCTAAAATTAAAATTGATGATAATTTTTTCGTTGTTTTATTTAAGTTAATTATCGCAACTTCAACAATTTATATTTTGGGTCTAATTTGGCTTGGGACATTGATTGGATGGGATAAGCCAATTTTTGCTTTGGGTGCGAAACCGTTTCTATTAGCCGAGATTTTTAAAATTATGCTTTTAGCTATTTTGACTAAGCAAATAATTAAAATTAAAAAATTTATCTAGGTGATCTTTTAGAAAGAATTCTTTGAAGAGTTCTTCTGTGCATTTTAAGTCTTCTGGCTGTTTCCGAAACATTCCTATTACATAACTCGAAAACTCTATGTATATGTTCCCACTTAACTCTGTCAGCCGACATGGGGTTTTCAGGTGGGGCAGCTTTTTTTGAAGGATCTGCCAATAATGCTTTCTCTACATCTTCTGCATCAGCAGGTTTGGCTAAATAATCTATAGCACCTTCTTTGATTGCAGCTACTGCCGTTGGAATATTTCCATATCCAGTTAACATGATAATCCTACTATCACTATTTGAAGACTGAATTTCTTTTACAACTTCTAGTCCATTACCGTCAGCAAGCCTTAAGTCTACAACCGCAAAACCAGGTTTTTTAGTTTTTACAGATTCAACTCCCTTTTGCACACTCTCAGCTTGAAAAACTTCAAATCCTTTTTTTTCCATCGCTCTTGCTAAACGCTCACGGAAAGGATTATCATCATCCACGATTAATAATGATTTATTCTCAAAATCGCTTAGATTCTGTAGTTTTGCTTCTTCTTTCATAGACCTCATATGGGGTCTCTGCAGGATATTACAATATATGAATTTTACGCATTTCTGGCTTGAATTATTTGCTTTACATTAGTGCTGCTTACTTTTATATGCGGAAAATATTAAAGTTTTTGTAAAAAAGACTTTTTTTTTATTAAATTTTTTTTGGAGGCATTTAAAATGCAAAAATTTAAATCAGTTGAAGAATTAGTAAATCAACTGAAACCTGAAAAACCAGTATACTGTATAAGAAAAAATTCCATAAAATCTGCTGTTAAATTTTTCTTAAACAAATTTCCAGGTAAAGTTTTATATGCAGTCAAAACCAACCCACACCCTGAGATAATCAAAACAATCATAGAAAGTGGAGTAGAACAATTTGATGTTGCATCAATTGAAGAAATTAAAAATATTAGAACTTTTAGTGATACAGCTAAATGCTCTTATATGCATACTGTAAAGAGCAGAGAAAGTATAAAAGAAGCATATTTTAATTATGGTGTAAAAACTTTTTCATTAGATACTAAAGATGAACTGATTAAAATAATTGAAAGTACAAATAATGCTAAAGATTTAGAATTATTTGTAAGAGTTGCTGTTTCCAATGAACATGCAGAAATTGATTTATCTAAAAAATTTGGTGCTTTAACATCAGAAGCAATAGGTTTGTTAAGACTTGTAAAACAGCATGCTAAAAAGATTGGTTTAAGTTTTCATGTTGGCTCACAATGTATGCATCCAATTTCTTATGCGAAAGGAATTAGTGAAATTGGGAATATAATTAAAAAAACTAAGATAATTCCAGATTATATTAATATAGGTGGAGGTTTCCCTACAATCTATCCTGACTTAATTCCACAATCTTTAATTAGTTACTTTAATGAAATAAATAAGAGTTTAGAAAATTTAAAACTTGAAAAACTTCCTGAAATTATTTGTGAGCCTGGTAGAGCTATAGTTGCAGAAAGTGGCTCAACAGTTGTAAGAGTTAATTTAAGAAAAAAACAAAAGCTTTATATTAATGATGGTACCTATGGTACTCTTTTTGATGCAGGTACACCTAACATTGTGTTCCCATCTAGAATGATTAAAGAAAATTCTAACAAAATAATTTCAAAAAAATTAACTGCTTTTGATTTCTTTGGACCTACATGTGATAGCATGGATTATATGAAAGGTCCTTTTTTGCTTCCAAATAATATTAAAGAAAATGATTATATCGAACTTGGTCAACTTGGTGCATACGGATTGACATTTAGAACTCAATTTAATGGTTATTACTCAAATGAAATTTACGAAGTTGAAGATAATCCAATAATGACAATGTATGATAAAGACGTTAATAAAGCTAACATGGTAGCTTAATGTCGAGTCAAAAAAATCCAGGTCATAACAGTAAAAGAGATTTCTTAAAAAATCCTGTTGAACACATCGATATAACCTCTTTTGATAGTAGAAAAATTATTTCCTCAATGGAAAAAATGTCATTTGTTTCTAGAGAAACAGCTAATGCTGCTAATATTTATAACGAGATGCTTAAAGATAAAGATTGTACAATTTTCCTTACCTTAGCAGGCTCTACTTCGGCAGCTGGATGTATGAATATTTATAAAGATTTAGTTAAATATAATATGGTCGATGCAATTGTTGCAACAGGAGCCTCTATAGTAGATATGGATTTTTTTGAAGCTCTTGGTTTTAAACATTATCAAGGTTCACAATTTCAAGATGATACTGAGCTGAGAGACAATTATATAGATAGAATTTATGATACCTACATAGATGAAGAAGAGCTTCAAATGTGTGATAAAATTATATGTGAAATCGCAAATAATCTAGAGGCGAGAAGCTATACTTCAAGAGAGTTCATTTATGAAATGGGAAAATATTTAAAAAATAATTCAAAGAAAAAAGACTCTTTAATTGAAACCGCTTTTGACAATAATGTTCCTATTTTCTGCCCTGCTTTTACTGACTCGAGTGCAGGATTCGGATTAGTTATGCATCAAGAACAAAATCCAAAAAAACATATAACAATAGACTCAATTAGAGAATTTAGAGAACTAACAGAAATTAAAATCAAATCTAAAGGTTCTGGATTATTTATGATTGGTGGTGGTGTGCCTAAAAACTTTATTCAAGATACTGTTATTTGTGCTGAACTATTAGGAAAAGATGTAGACATGCATAAATATGCAGTTCAAATTACTGTTGCTGATAGTAGAGACGGAGCATGTAGCAGCTCCACATTAAAAGAAGCAAGTTCATGGGGAAAAGTAGATATTACAAAAGAACAGATGGTGTTTGCAGAGGCAACTAGTGTTTTACCATTGATAGCGAGTGATGCTTATCATAAGGGTGAGTGGAAAAACAGAGAAAGAAAAAACTTTACAAAAATTTTTGAATAAAATTGAAATATCTATCAAATAAAAACGGGTTTTTAGGAATTGATAATAAATTTAGCTTTAAAGAAAAAGCTGTGATTATTCCATTTGGATTAGAAAAAACTGTCAGTTATGGGGGAGGAACAAGAAATGGACCTAAAGAAATCGTAAAAGCATCACATCAAGTTGAGCTATATGACGAAGAACTTAATTGTGAACCTTATAAAAAAATAGGTATTAAAACCTTAAAACCCTTTAAAATTGATAAAAATATTAAAAAAGCACTTAATAAAATCTCAAATATTAATAAAGAAATTTTAGATAAAAAGCTTTTCCCAATGACTTTAGGTGGAGAGCATTCAATAACTCCTGGGTGTATTGTTCCTTTTACTAAAAAATATAAAAATATTTGCCTCTTGCATTTTGATGCCCATGCAGATTTACGTCAAAGCTATAATGGAGAAAAATTTTCACATGCCTCAGCAATTAGAAGGTGTTTGGATTATAAAAATGTTTCTTTAATTTCATTTGGCATAAGAAACATCTCAGAAAGTGAAATCCCATTTTTAAAAAAGAATTCTTCACGAATAAATATTTTTTGGGCAAAAGATAAAAAAAAATGGAATTTGTCTAAATTTAAAAAACTGATTAAAAACAAAACTGTTTACCTTACATTCGATGTAGATGGACTAGATTCAAGTATTATGCCTGCAACTGGCACACCTGAGCCAGGAGGACTTTTGTGGGACGAAACATTAAATATAATAAGAATTGCAGCTAAAAACTCGAAAATTGTTGGTGCAGATATTAATGAACTATCTCCAATAAAAGGATTTAATTCTTATAATTTTCTTGTTGCAAAATTAGCTTATAAAATTTTGTCTTATAAATTCTTATATTAAACTTTAATTGGTTTAATAGTTTTCAGTAACATTCTGAATGGTATCAACATTATTATAGCAACTAAAATTTTTACCGCTAAATCTCCAAGAGATAAAGTAACCCAAGGCACCCCTGTTGCATAAAATGATATTGAGAAAAATAAAAATGTGTCGACTGTTGATCCAATCAAAGATGAAGTAAGTGGTGCAACAAACCACTCTTTTTTTCTTAATCGATCAAAAATTTGAATGTCCAACAATTGAGCAGTAATAAAAGCAACCCCTGATCCAATTGCAATTCTAACTGAGATTAAATCTGCAAAATCAGTTGAGAATAACAATGTAAATATAATTCCTATTAAAAACCCCAAATATACAATTTGCCTTGCTAATAATTTTCCATACGACCTATTTGCTAAATCTGTTATTAAAAAAGCTATTGGGTAACTAAAAGCTCCATAAGTTAAAATCTCATTTAATCCAAAATAGTTGATTGGGAACTGAACTAAATAATTAGAAGATAGTACAACAATCCCCATCATTATTGACAGGGTGATAAATAATTTGTTCATTAAGCTGATTTAGATACAGGTTTCTTTTTAAAAGGGGATTTAATTAAAACTACTTTTTTTAACCTTTTTAATCTAGGAGATAAATTTTTATTTTTTACAGTTTTTAAAAATTCATCAAAACTACCTTTTTTGTCAACTGACCTTACACCTGAGTTGCTTACAGTAAGTTTTAAACTTCTTCCAGTAAGCTCACTTGTAAATTTTACTTTCTTTAGGTTAGGTAAAAATCTTCTTTTAGTCTTGTTGTTAGCATGACTAACATTATGACCTTTCATTGGAATTTTACCGGTAAGTTCACATTTTTTTGACATAATAACAGTGCCTATATAAGGGGAGATATTGAAGGCGTCAAGTTTAATACATTTAAGAAACAGTTTTATTTCCCACAATTTCTGTGAAATTTTTGACACCATCTCTTATCAGTAATTCTTTTAGGTCTTTTTTAATCATCCCAGCAATATTGGGTCCTTGGAATACCATTCCAGTATAAAGTTGAACATAATCAGCTCCCAATAAAAACTTATCATAAGCTGCTTTACCTGAGTCAACGCCGCCCACTCCAATTATTTTAATTTTACCTTTAATTAAATTGTAAAATTTACTTATTAAAAAATTGGATTTTTTTTCAATAGGTTTTCCAGATAAACCACCTTTTTGATGTCTCTGTATATTTTGAAGTGATTCCCGAGAAGCTTCAGATGTGTTTGAAATTATTATTGCGCTTATTTCATTTTCTAAAAGTATTTCTGAAATTAAGTCAATTTGATTTTCGTTAATGTCTGGTGAAATTTTTACAGCCACAGGAATTTCAGTTTTTAATTGTTTTTTTTTCTCTGAGATAGATGTTAATAAATCTTTTAATTTATTCTCATCATGAAAGTTTCTTAGATTTTCAGTATTTGGCGAAGAAATATTGATTGTAATATAATCTGCAACTTCAGAAAATTTTTCTAATCCAATTAGATAATCATTCATTCTGTCATTAGAATCTTTGTTTGGACCTACGTTTACACCTAGTACACCTAGTTTTTTATTAGATTTTATTCTGTTTAATATTGTATCTGATCCATGGTTGTTAAAACCTAACCTATTAATTAATGCTTGATCTTCTACCAATCTAAACACTCTTGGTTTTTCATTCCCATATTGTTTTAATGGTGTAACCGTACCTACTTCAACAAATCCAAAACCCAACTTAAATAAAGGGTTGTATACCTCGGCATTCTTATCGAAACCTGCTGCAATACCTATGGGATTATCAAGATTTTGATTAAATAGTTTTGTTTTTAAAATAGGGTCATTTTTGTTTTCATCAAATATATTTGAAACTAAATTAAGTTTGAGTGATTGAATTGCTAAAAAATGCGCTCTTTCAGGATCTATTTTAAATATTAAAGATCTTAAATTTGAATACATTATTTTAATTTACTAATTATCAAGTCTTTTGTTTCGTTAACACCGAAAAAACTTATAAAAAAACCCATCCTGGGACCATTTTCATCTCCAAACACCACTTCATAAATTAACTTAAACCAATCTCTTAAGTTTTCTGCATACCCATTCTCTTTTCCGGTTGAATAAATTAAAGTTTGTATATCTTCTGGTGACATCTGGTCATTACATTGTTCTAAAGTTTTAACTAAAGCTTGTAGAGCTAATTTTTCATTTTCAGATGGTTTTTTGTATTTTTTTTGAGCCTTAATAACATCATTAAAATACTTAATTGCATAACCAACTAGTCCATCAAAAATTGGAAAGTTTTTTTCATCAATGTTAGATTTATATTTTTTAACAAACTTCCATAATAAATCTTTATTATCAGCATTACTTGTTTCAACTAAATTCAACAACATAGAAAAAGTCATAATCATCTCTTCTTTTGGAATGTTTCCATTATGAACATGCCAAACAGGATTCATTACTAATTGTTGTTCTGTTTGTTTTTTTGATTTTTCAATATTATCAAGGTACTCATCTACAGCTTTTGGTACGATTTCATTATAAAGTTTTTTAGCTCTTTTTGGATTTTGATACATGTATAAAGATAAACTTTCAGGTGAGGCATATTTTAACCACTGGTCGATGGTAATACCATTTCCTTTAGATTTTGAAATTTTTTCACCCTTTTCATCAAGAAATAATTCATAAGCAAATCCAGATGGATGTTTTTTACCGATTAAATTTATAATTTTAGTTGATAAAATTGCACTCTCAATAAGGTCTTTTCCATACATTTCAAAATCTATATCTAGAGCGTACCATCTCATTGCCCAATCAACTTTCCATTGTAATTTACAATTTCCATCCAAAATACTAGACTCTAATTTTTTACCATTATTATCAAAAATTATTTTAGAATTTTTTTTATCAATTTCTATAACTGGAATTTCGAGAACATGACCTGTATCTGGACAAATAGGTAAAAAAGGACAGTAAGTTTGTTGACGTTCTTTGCCTAAAGTTGGAAGTATAATATTCATTATACCATCATAATTTTCTAAAATAATTTTTAAAGTTGGGTTGAAAAAACCACCTTTGTATAAAGATGTTGAACTTTTAAAACTGTATTTAAAATTAAAACTATTTAAAAAGTCTTTTAACATTTCATTATTATGTTCTCCAAAACTTGAAAATTTTTCAAATGGATCTGGAACTTGTGTTAATGGTTTATGTAGATTTTTATTTAGCAAATCCTGATTAGGAACATTATCAGGGACTTTTCTTAGACCATCCATATCATCAGAGAAAGTAATTATTTCTGCTGGTAAATCTGTAAGTTGCTTTAAAGCATTAACCATCATTGAGGTCCTTGCAACTTCTCCAAATGTTCCAATATGAGGAAGGCCACTTGGGCCATATCCTGTTTGAAGAGTAATTTTACCTTTTTTATCAATAAATGATTTTCTCTCACGAAGCATTTTTTTTGCTTCAACGAAAGGCCAAGCACTTGTTTTGTCTAAAATTTCTTTTTTAATCACGAATATATCTTTTATAAAAATCTTAAATTGGCGATTTTATTAATTCTTATAGAGTTGAAATTTATTTACCATAAAATAATGTTCTTTCAAAATGTCTAATTATAAAACTGTTTTTTTTACACTCGGAATTTTGCAAATAATTTTAGGGGTCTCAATGTTCATCCCTATAATTGCTCAATTTATTTATTCTGAAATAGATTCATCATTTTTTGGTGCATCTATTGTGACAATAATTTTTGGATCATTATTTTTTCTTTCAAATCTAGACCACGACAAAAAGTTAAATTTACAACAAGCATTTTTATTAACCGCTTTGTCATGGCTAAGTATTGCTATTTTTGGATCTTTGCCATTTATATTTTCGACTATGGAACTTTCAATTACTGATGCTTTTTTTGAGAGTATGTCTGGTATTACAACAACTGGATCTACAATTATTTCCAACTTAGAGAATACTCCAAAAGGCATTCTATTATGGAGAGCAATACTACAATGGTTAGGTGGCATTGGTATTATTGTAATGGCAATTACACTAATGCCGATAATGAATGTTGGTGGTATGCAATTATTTAAAATTTCTGGCAACGACTCTTCTGAAAAAATTCTTCCTAAATCAAAAGAAATAGCTTTAAGACTTATTTATATTTATTCAGGCCTAACTGCTCTTTGTGCATTATCATATTGGGTATTTGGAATGGGAAAATTTGATAGTTTAACTCATTCTATGACTACCATAGCTACAGGTGGATTTTCTAATTATAATCAATCTATCGGATATTTTGACAGTGTTCTTATAGAAATATCATCGATGATTTTTATAATTTTAGGAAGTATTCCATTTATTGCCTATATTAAATTTATTAGTGGTAATAAAAAAATATTTTTAAACGATATTCAAATCAGAACATTTATTAAAATAATAATTATAAGCATTATTATATTATCAATTTATTTATTATTTAATAATAACGGAAACTTTAGTTTAAGATCTATTTTTTTTAATACAATTTCAATATTGACTGGAACAGGTTATGTAAATGCTGAATTTGATGGTTGGGGAAGTTTTCCTATAACAATATTTCTTGCATTAATGTTTATTGGGGGCTGTGCTGGATCAACTACTTGTGGAGTCAAAATTTTTAGAATTCAAATTCTATATTTATTTATATTAAATCAATTAAAAAAAATTATATATCCCAAGGGAATATTTGTAATTAAATACGATCAAGGATCTGTTGATGATAAATTTATTGCATCAATAATTTCATTTATTTATTTTTACTTTGTTATTTTTTTTATTTTGGCTGCATTATTATCATTAACTGGTCTTGATTTTATAACTGCTATCTCTGGAGCGGCAACATCAATATCAAATGTTGGTCCTGGTTTAGGTCCTATAATAGGACCTAATGGAGATTTTTCATCTTTGCCCGATATTTCCAAATGGATCTTAACTGTAGGTATGATTTTAGGTAGACTTGAGTTGTTTGCAATACTAGTATTGTTCTTACCATCTTTTTGGAGAAATTAATTATGTCTGAAACAAAGAAACAAACATGGCTTGATTCTCTTGCAGTTTATAAAGATATTCGAATGGTAAGAATTCTTTTATTGGGTGCAATAAGTGGATTTCCATGGGTATTAATTGCAAGTAGCTTAAGTCTTTGGCTTAAAGAAGAAGGTCTTAGTAGATCAACAATTGGATGGGCAGGTTTAATTTTTGGAGTATACGCTTTCAATTATTTGTGGGCTCCCATTATAGATAGAATTCAAATTCCAATACTAACAAAAAAATTAGGTCATAGAAGAGGATGGATAGTTTTGATGCAATTAATTATTTTGTTAAGTCTTGTTGTTTGGAGTGTGATTAATCCAACTGAAAATTTAGCTTTATTAATTACTGTAGGTTTGATTATTGCTATCGCGTCAGCAACCCAAGATATAACTGTGGATGCATTAAGAATTGAACAGATAAATGAAAATGAAGGAAAATCAATGGCTGCAGGCGCAGCTATGGCTGTTGTTGGTTGGTGGACAGGTTATAAATTAGGTGGAGTTGTTGCTTTATTTACGGCAGAATTTTTTGAAAACCTAGGGGTAGCTGACTACTGGCAAGCAACTTTTTTAATTTTAGGTATTTTAATAATTTTAATGAATATTGGATTAATGTTTGTTCATGAACCTTTAGAGACAAGCAGACAAGCAAAACAGAGAGAAACAGACAAATTAATTGAAGGAAAACTTGGATCTAGCAATATTATTACAAACTTTATAGCTTATATTACAGGAACTATAGGCGGACCTATTATTAGTTTTTTTAGAAAAAATGGTTTTGCCATTGCAGCTGGAATTTTAGGATTTGTTTTCTTGTTTAAGATAGGTGAGGCATTTATGGGAAGAATGTCTATTGTTTTTTATAAAGAAATTGGTTTCTCCAAAGGTCAAATTGCAATTTATTCAAAAGGTCTTGGCTGGATAACAACAGTTGTATTTACTTTGTTGGGTGGAGTAATGGCCATGAGAGCTGGAACAATTAAAACTATGTTCTTTGCTGGTGGGTTAATGGCTATAACCAATCTTTTATTTGCAGTTTTAGCATGGACTGGAAAATCAGAAATTTTATTTGCAATTGCGGTTATAGCTGATGATATCACAGCAGCTTTTGCAACTGTAGCATTTGTTGCATTTATATCATTACTAGTTGATAGAACTTATACAGCCACACAATATGCATTGCTTGCTTCAATTGGTACTGCTGGTCGTACTACTTTAGCTTCATCCTCAGGAGCTCTAGTTGACTGGTTAAACGGAGATTGGGGAACATTTTTTGTTTTAACGACTATAATGGTGATACCATCATTAATTTGTTTGTGGTTAATTAAAAACAAAATTAAAATTGGTGCAAAATAATTTTTATTTCATAGGTAATTTTTCGAATATTTACAAAAATCCTTCGAAAAGATCTGAGGTAATTTCACAAATTATACATGGCGAAAAATTCAAAATATTAGCAAAAAATAAAAATTGGATAAAAATTAAAACTTTATTTGATAATTATAAAGGTTTTATAAAAAATTCAAAATATATAGAAAAATTTAGCCCCACTTATAAAGTCAGTTCACTAAAAGCAAAAATTTATAAAAAACCTGGAATTGAAACTAGCAGTTGGCTTCCACTTGCATCCAAATTATCTATATTTGAACAAAATAAGAATTATGTAAAAATTGAAAAAAATAAATGGATTAAAAAAGCAGATATTAAAAAAATAAACCATAAAGAAAATAATTTTACAAAAATATTTAAAAAATTTCTCGATGTAAAATATGTTTGGGGCGGAAAAACATGTAAAGGTATTGATTGTTCAGCTTTATTGCAAATATTTTATTTTTATAATAATTCGTTTTATCCAAGAGATACAAAAGATCAGATTAAATATACAAAAGAGAATTTAAAAAAAAAACTATTTAAAAAAGGAGATATTATTTTTTGGAAAGGTCATGTTGCTATGTGTTTAAATTCTAAACAACTAATTCATGCTTATGGTCCAGAAAGAAAAGTAATTATTATGCCAATTATAGAAACTATTAATAGAATTGAAAAAACTGCCAAACTAAAGGTAAAAAAAGTATCTAGAATAAAATATTAATTTCTTCCAAAGTCAGGCTTGTCTATATCTTGTTTTAATTTGATGATTTTAGACCTTACCTTTTTAGTCTGAATAAGTTTCTTTACTATAGACTTATTATTTTTTGAATTAATATCTTTTTTAAATTGATTTAAATTTTTAATAAATAAATCAATCGCTTTTGAAATATTATTTTTATTGTTAAAAAAAATATCTCTCCACATGATTTCATTTGATGCAGCAATCCTAGAAAAATCTCGTAATCCACCAGCGCTATACTTGATTAGCTCATAATTTTGTTTTTTCTCAAAATCTTGTGCAGATTTTACCAAATTATATGCAATTAAGTGTGGTAAATGACTTGTAATAGAAAAAATTTTATCATGTTTTTCAGCGCTCATAACAACTACTTTTGCTCCAATTTTTTTCCAAAACTTAGTTAGAATATTTATATTATTTTTTTTAATATTTTTTTCTTTAATTATTATGCACCATCTATCAGTAAACATATTTTCTTTACCATGCTCTGGTCCACTGACCTCTGATCCAGCTATCGGGTGACTTTGAATCCAATGAATACCTTTCTTTAAAAATTTATTTATAATTTTAGAAGTTTCAATTTTTGAAGAACCAATATCTGTAATCAATGTTTTCGATGGTATAAATTTATTAATTTTTAAAATAATATTTTTGTATTCACTCATTGGTGTACAAAAGATGATTAAATCAGAATTACTTGTACCTTCTTTTAATGATTTAACAATTGTTCCAGGTAATTTTAATCTTTTTATCTTAGCAATATTTGATTTTGATTTTTCATAAATAAATATTTTTTTTGCTATTTTTTTTTTGCTAATACGCCTTAATAAAGATGAACCTAATAATCCACAGCCAATAATTAAAATATTTTTCATTTTTTCAATACTTGCTTAATAACACTCATAAATTTTAAGTTTTCTTTTTTAGATCCAATAGTTAACCTTAATTTATTCTTTATATGATAACCATCTTCTGTTGATCTTAAAATAATTCCCTTATTTTTAAGTTTTTCATACAGAAATTTTGCTGAGTATCTGCATTTTTCAAAATTAAGTAACAAAAAATTTGCTGAAACTGAATTTGAAAAAATATTATATGTCTCAAGAAATTTCTTAATTTTTTCAGAATATAATAAATTATGTCTAATCGATTTATTTACGAAAGCTTTATCCTTCAGTGACACGGTGGCAGCTAATTGAGCAATACCATTTACATTAAATGGTGGTTTTATAACGTGTAACGCATCAACTATTTTTTTTGATCCATATCCCCAACCTACTCTCAGAGAAGCCAATCCAAACATTTTAGAAAAAGTTCTAAGGATGAAAACATTGTCTTTATTTTTAAACAAATCTAACCCAGATGAATAATCTTTGTTTTTCATATATTCTGCATAG
This sequence comes from uncultured Pelagibacteraceae bacterium, assembly GCA_902521675.1. Classification (GTDB taxonomy): domain Bacteria; phylum Pseudomonadota; class Alphaproteobacteria; order Pelagibacterales; family Pelagibacteraceae; genus Pelagibacter. The sequence continues at coordinate 7,449 of CABYSP010000004.1, read as the reverse complement.
GCATCATCTATAACTAGTAAAATTTTTTTATTTAATTTTTTTCTTAATTCTAAAACTTCTTTTTTCGTTAAGTAAGTTCCTGTAGGATTGTTTGGGTTAGCTATAAACACAATTTTAGTTTTTTTAGTTATTTTTTTTAAAATTTCATTTACTGAAACTTTAAAATTAATTTCTTTTGCAAATACAACTTTTGCACCTACAATTCTTGAGTAAATTCTGTACATTAAAAAACTATACTCTGGTACCACAACCTCATCTTTTGGGTTTAAAAACAACTGACAGAGCATTTGAATAACTTCATCTGAACCAGCTCCACAAATAATTTTCTCAGAATTACATTTATAAGCTTTAGATATTGCTTTTCTTAAATTTTGAGATTTTCCATCTGGATATTTATCTAAATTCAGATTTTTATTTGATATTATTTTCTTTGCTTTAGGGCTCATACCTAAAGCAGACTCATTTGCAGAAAGCTTAATTACGTTCTTAAATTTCTTAACTTTTGATTTACCAGGCTTATAAGCCTCAATTTTAAATTTTTTGAAATTTGGAGTTATCATTTTTTTTTTTTATGTGCTCTTTATAGATAAAATTACAAAATTTTATAGAGAATAAGAGGATTTTTTAAAAAATTGACATAATAAATAAGTTCTAGTAAAAAAATTATGCGCTGATTTAACTGAATTGCGAGCGCTTAAAAAAAACCGCTAAAATAGTTTTTTTTCTCACAATTCGAAACAGTCAAAAACTATGAATACTGAGAAAAACATAAAAACTTTAATTGTAAAGAAACCACTAAAATTAGACTGTGGAAAGACTATAAAAGATTTTCCTATAGCCTATGAAACTTACGGTTCACTTAATTCAAAAAAAGATAATGCAATATTAGTTTTTCATGCTCTAACAGGAGATCAATTTGTAACTGGAATAAACCCTTCAACTAACAAAGAGGGTTGGTGGAGTTATGCAGTAGGTCCTGATAAGGCTATCGATACGAATAAATATTTTGTTATTTGCTCTAACGTAATTGGTGGATGTATGGGATCATACGGACCAAGTCATAAAGATCATGATCAAAAAATTTTTGGAACAAATTTTCCAGTTATTACAATTAATGATATGGTGAATGCTCAATATAATTTGCTTGATCATTTTGGCATAGATAAATTATTTTCTATAACTGGAGGTTCAATGGGAGGTATGCAGGTCCTTCAGTTTATCAGCAACTTTCCTGATAAATCCAAAACAGTAATACCGATAGCAACTACATCTAGTCATTCAGCTCAAAATATTGCTTTTAACGAACTAGGTAGACAAGCTATTACAGCTGATAGTAACTGGAAAGATGGGAATTATACATCAAACGATACTAATCCTGGAAAAGGATTGGCAGTAGCTAGAATGGCAGCTCATATTACTTATTTATCTAAAAAAGGTTTGCAGGAAAAATTTGGAAGAAAGTTACAAGAAAGAGAAGATCTTAAATTTGGATTTGACGCTGATTTTCAAATAGAAAGTTATTTAAGATATCAGGGCTCAGTTTTCGTAGATAGATTTGATGCAAATAGTTATCTTTATATTACTAGAGCTATGGATTATTTTGATTTAGCTAAGCAATTCAATGGTAATCTTTCAGAAGCATTTATAAATACAAACGCAAAATTTTTTATAATTTCTTTTACTTCAGATTGGCTTTATCCAACCCAAGAAAACAAAGATATTGTGATTGCTTTAAACTCAATAGGAGCTGATGTTGGATTTGTAGAAATTGAGTCAGATAAAGGTCACGACTCCTTTTTACTAGACGTTCCTAATTTCTTGAGTGCACTTAAAAACTTTTTAGATAAATCTTACGAAGAAAATTAATTATGAAAAATGAATTTCAGGTAATAGCAGATTTAATTGAAAAAGATAAGAAAGTCTTAGATGTAGGTTGTGCTGATGGAACTTTGATGAAATTTTTAAAGGATAATAAAAACATAAATATAAGAGGATTGGAGATTTCAAAAGAAAAAGTGCAAGAATGTATTGCTAAAGGTTTAACTGTAATTGAAGGAAATGCTGAAAAAGATTTAAAACAATTTCCAGACAAATCATTTGATTATGTTGTTTTAAGTCAAACCCTTCAAGCTTTTCTTAATCCTGAATTAGTTTTAGATGAACTTTTAAGAGTTGGAAAAAAGGCAATAGTTACGATTCCTAATTTTGGATACTGGAAAGTAAGATTTCATTTGTTATTTAAAGGTACAATGCCAATTACAAAAACATTACCAGATGAATGGTATAACACTCAAAATTTACACATGTGCACAATCAAAGATTTTTTTCATTTTATAAAATCAAAAGATATAAAGATTTTTAAATCACTGGCTTTAAACAATCTTAATAAATCAACAATAAATCAGAGTAATTTAGGCGTTAAAAATTTGTTTGCAGATCTTGGTATATTTTTGATAGAAAAATAAAATGCGTATTGAAATTATACCTTGTCTTCAAGACAACTATAGCTATTTAATAATAGACGAAAGTAACAATTCTGCGTGTATTGTAGATCCCAGTGAGGCTGAGCCAATAATAAATTTCTTAAAGAATAAAAATATAAAATTAAAATACATTCTTAATACTCATCATCACTATGATCATATTGGAGGAAATCAAGAATTAAAAAAAAAATATGGATCAGTTGTTGTAGGTTTTAAAGGAGACTCGAAAAGAATACCAGAGATAGACATATTGTTAGAAGATAATCAAATATGGAAAGCCGAAAACTTTGAAGCTAAAATTATGCATATACCTGGACATACTTCAGGCCATATTTGTTTTAATTTTTTTAAAGAAAAAATCGTTTTTACCGGAGATACACTTTTCTCACTTGGTTGTGGAAGAATATTCGAAGGTTCTTATGAGGAAATGTTTGAATCTTTAAACAAAATTAAATTATTACCAGAAGACACAAAAATTTATTGTGGTCATGAATATACTCTTAACAATGCAAAATTTTGCAAAAAATATGATTCCGAAAACAAAGATTTACAAAAAAAAATAGAAAAAATAGAAAAATTAAGAGATAATGGAATTCCTACGATACCCTCAACTTTAAAAGAGGAATTAGAGTGTAATATATTTTTAAGAGCAAAAGATGTTAAAACCTTTTCAAAATTAAGAGATTTTAAGGATAATTTCTAATTAATTCGGCTTGACTAAAGGCTGGCTACAACTATATTGCGGTAACTTTAAATTAAATCATACTATGTCATTCGCAGTAATAAAAACAGGTGGAAAACAGTATAAAGTAAAATCTGGAGAAATTCTAAAGGTTGAAAAACTACCAGACTCTAAACCTGAGACTAAAATAGAATTTAATGAAATCTTGGCATATGGTGATGATAAATCAATTGAAATTGGAACTCCAAATGTTGAAGGCGCAAAAGTAGAGGCTGATTTAATTAAAAATAGCAAAAATAGAACTATTTTAATTTTCAAAAAAAGAAGAAGACAAAATTCAAGAAGAAAAAATGGACATAGACAACAATATTCTATGATAAGGATTAACAAAATTTTTTCAAAAGATGGTAAAGTGTTATCAGAAGCTGAAAAAATTTCTAAAACTTCAAAAAAAGAAGAAGTTAAGGAAGCAGTAAGCAAATAGTTATTAGGTAAATTATGGCAACAAAAAAAGCAGGTGGATCATCACGAAACGGACGAGATAGTGCCGGTAGAAGACTTGGTGTAAAAAAGTATGGTGGTGAAACAGTAATTCCTGGAAACATAATTGTTAGACAAAGAGGAACTAAGATTTTTCCAGGTGAAAATGTTGGTATGGGTAAAGATCATTCAATATTTTCAGTTGTTAAAGGGAAAGTTGTTTTCAAAAAATCTAAATCAGATAGAACTTTCGTTTCTGTAAAGCCCAATTAATAGTACAACCAATTAAAGTAGATGTTGTATTATGAAATTTCTCGATCAAGTTAAAATTTATATTAAAGCTGGAAACGGTGGAGACGGATCTCCTAGTTTTAGAAGAGAGAAATATGTTGAGTTTGGCGGACCAGATGGTGGGGACGGTGGAAAAGGTGGATCAATTATTTTGAAGTCAGAGGAAAATTTAAATACCCTTATTGATTATCGATATCAACAACACCACAAAGCCGAACGTGGAGAAAATGGTTCTGGTCAAAACCGAACAGGAAAAGGTGGTGAAGATTTAATTTTAAAAGTTCCACTAGGTACACAGGTATTTGAAGAAGATAACAAAACTCTTCTTTTTGATTTTAATAAAAAAGGTGAAGAATATGTTGCAGCTGCTGGTGGAAAAGGAGGTTTGGGAAACACAAGATTTAAAAGTTCTACAAATAGAGCTCCAAGGAAATTTACTAAAGGCACTATCGGAGAAGAATTTACAATATGGCTTCAATTAAAAACAATTGCTGATATCGGTATTATTGGATTGCCAAATGCGGGAAAATCAAGTTTGTTAGCAGCATTAACAAACGCAAGTCCAAAAATTGCAAATTACAAATTTACAACTATTAATCCAAACCTTGGCGTGGCTTCTTACGATGATAAAGAAATTACCATTGCAGATATTCCAGGATTAGTTGAAGGTGCGCACGAAGGTATAGGGTTAGGGATACAATTTTTAAAACATATAGAGAGATGTAAGTCTTTACTTCACTTAATTGATGTCACCAACTTAGATCTGAATGAGTCTTATAATCAGGTGAAAAATGAATTAAAAAGCTACAGTGCAAAGTTATTAGAAAAAAAAGAACTAATTGTGCTTAATAAAGTCGATTTGATTGATGAAGAAACAGTAAATGAAGTTATAGATCATTTTTCAAAGGGTAAAAATTGTGAGATTATGACAATGACAACTCTGGAAAAAGAATCTGTATCAAAAATTAAAGCAAAACTTTTGTCTTATGTATCTTAAAAACTCTAAAATAATTGTTGTCAAAATTGGATCATCTCTCCTAGTTGATCAAAATAAAAAAATTAGGAAACAATGGTTATCTAGTTTTGCAAAAGATATTAAAAAATTAAGAAATAAAAATCAAAAAGTAGTTATTGTTAGCTCTGGTGCTATAGCTTTGGGTTGCAAAAAAATGAATTATAACAAAAAAAATATCAAATTAGATAAGAGTCAAGCTATTGCTTCTATTGGTCAAATAGAGCTGATGAATTTATTTTCACAAACTTTCTCAAAGTATAAATTAAATATTTCTCAGATTTTGCTTACATTAGAAGATACTGAGGAAAGAAGAAGATCTCTCAATGCAAAACGAACTTTTGATAATCTTTTTGAACTTGGTTTTATTCCTGTAGTAAATGAAAATGACACTATTGCAACGAGTGAAATAAAATATGGAGATAATGATAGATTGGCATCTAGGGTTGCGCAAATTACAAACGCAGATACCTTAATTTTATTATCTGACGTTGATGGTTTGTATACAAAAAATCCTAAAATTTTTAAGGATGCTAAACTAATAAAGAAAATTGATGACCTAAATAAAGATCTAAAAAAGATTTATATTAAAGGCGTAAATGAATATGGAAGTGGTGGTATGCATACAAAAATTGAAGCAGCAAAAATATGTCAGCTTGCTGGTACTAGTATGGTTATTGCAAACGGACTATATTCAAATCCTATCTCAAAAATAATTGAAAAAAATGACTGCACCTGGTTTAGTCCAAAAATTTCAAAGTTAGATGCTAGAAAAAAATGGATAATAAGTTCTGTAGCACCTAAAGGAGCTTTAATAATTGATGATGGTGCTAAAAAAGCATTAAAATCTGGAAAAAGTTTGTTAGCAGCAGGAATTAAAAAAGTTTCGGGAAGATTTAACAAAGGTGATCATATTAAAGTATTGGATAAAAAAAATAACGAATGTGCTAGAGGGTTAAGTTCCTTTACTTCTGATGAGGTGACTAAAATTATGGGTCATCACTCTAATGAAATTGAAAAATTATTAGGCTATGTTGCAAAATCAGAAGTTATTCATAAAGATGATATGGTAGAAATTTAAATGATTAAATATATGAATGTAATTGGAATAAAAGCTCGAAAAGCTAGTGAGTATAAAGTTACAACTGAAGTAAAAAATAAAGTCTTAAATGATTACGCAAAATTAATTAAGAATGAAAAAAAATTTATTATTAATCAAAATTCAAAAGATATTAATTACGCAAGAAAAAAAGGTTTAAAAGAAAACTTAATCAAAAGACTTCATTTAAATGAAAATAAATTAAATGGAATTATAAATTCTATTTTAAAAATAGCTAAATTAAGGGATCCTATAGATAGCACTTTAGAAAAATGGAAAAGACCGAATGGTTTGAATATTAAAAGAGTTTCAATACCAATTGGAGTTATTGGGGTTATTTATGAAAGTAGACCAAATGTAACTTCAGATGTTGCTAGTCTTTGTTTTAAATCTGGAAATGTAGTGATTTTGAAAGGAGGCTCTGAGGCCATACATTCAAATAAAGCTTTAGCTAAGCTGTTTAGAAAAGCACTTAAAAAAAATAAAGTTAATGAAAACTTTATACAATTTATTGATTCAAAACAAAGGAGGCTTGTGGATATTATGCTTTCTAAGATGAAAAAATATATCGATGTCATCATACCTCGTGGTGGAAAAAATTTAGTTAAAAAAGTTTTAGAATTATCCAAAGTACCTATAATTGGGCACTTAGAGGGGCTTTGTCATACTTATATAGATAAAGATGCAGAATTGAAAATGGCTAAAGAAATTGTCTATAACGCTAAATTAAGAAATACAAGTATTTGTGGTGCGACTGAAACTATTCTTATTCATAAAAATATAGTCAAAAAATTTAGTAATCCTATTTTGCAGGAACTTGAAAATAGTGGTTGTAAAATAATTGGCGATAAAATTTTGAAAAGTTATTACAATGGTCAGGTATATCCTGCAAAAGAAAAAGATTGGTCAACTGAATATTTATCATCAATTGTATCTGTTAAAGTTGTTAAAAATTCTGAAGAGGCAATTAACCATATTAACAAATACGGAACTATGCACACTGACTCCATCATTACAAAAAATAAAAAGACAGCAAAATATTTCCTAAAAAATGTTAAAAGCTCAATTGCAATGCATAATACCTCAACTCAATTTGCTGATGGCGGTGAATTTGGATTTGGTGGAGAAGTTGGAATTTCTACTAATAAACTGCCACCAAGAGGTCCTGTAGGTTTAAATCAATTGATTTCATATAAGTATGAAATCACTAGTAATGGTAAAATAAGAAATTAAATTGAATAACACAAAAATAAAAATTGGTGTATTAGGTGGATCGTTTGATCCTGCTCACAAAGGACATTTGGCAATTTCTAAGGAAGCAAAAAAAAGATTCAAACTCAAAAAAGTTATTTGGGCAATTACAAAAAAAAATCCATTTAAAATAGAGAGCAAGACATCTGTT